>CAJWOB010000048.1 GCA_913043885.1 uncultured Spirochaetaceae bacterium
AGGGATCTTTTCGGACGGCTCGTACGAGATCACGGTTGCCCCCGAGCAGGAGATCACGTTCTCGAGAGAGGACGCGAGCAACCTGGCGCAGGCCAAGGCAGCAAACTACTGCGGGCAGCACCTGGTGCTGAAACATGTCGGGGTGAGCCCAAGCGAGATCGAGCGCCTCTATCTGGCAGGGGGCTTCGCGAATTACCTGGACGTCGCGAACGCGATCGAAATCGGCTTCCTGGCGCCGGTGCCTGAGGAGCGGATTACAAAGATCGGCAATGCATCGTTGTTGGGGGCGAGGATTGCGCTGCTGAACCGACAAAAGCGCCTCGAGGTAGAGGAGCTTGTCAAAGGCATCGAGCACATCGAGCTGGAGATGGCGCCTGACTTCTTCGAGGTGTTCGTCGACGGCTGCCGACTCGAGCCGATGGGCGCCGCCGCCAACGCTGGACGCCGTCCCTCCTCATGACGCGGCTTCGCGACGTCCTGGCCGACTCGAGTCGATTTGCCACCCTTGCCGAGATCGTCGCCACCAGAGGCCGGCAGGTAGATGGCCCGGGCCAGAAGGTAGCCGCGCTCACCGAGGAGCTGGCCGACGACCCCCGCTTCGACGCGCTCTCCATCACCGACAACGCCGGCGGTAACGCCACCATTGGCCCCGAGTCGATCGGTGCGCCGCTGCTGGCGCGCGGCCAGGACGTGATCATTCACCAGGCGTGCAAGGACTGGAACCGCAACGGCCTGCAGAGCCGGATGTGGCAGCTCGCCGATACCGGCTTCGACAACGTGCTGGCGCTGTCCGGCGACTACCCGGTGACCGGCTACGCCGGCCAGGCGCAGCCGGTGTTCGACATCGACTCGGTGGCACTGCTGCAGATGATCGACGACATGAACGCGGGGCGGCTCAAGGAGAATATCCACCGCAAGAAGAGCGGCCCGCTCCCTGACACCGACCTGTTTGCCGGCGCGGTGGTGAACAACTACAAGCGCCACGAGAACGAGGTGATGCCGCAATACTTCAAGCTGGCGAAGAAGATTCGCTGCGGCGCCCGATTCATCATCAATCAGATCGGCTTCGATGCGCGCAAGATGGACGAGCTAATCCACTACTCCGTCGCTCACCAGCTGGACGTGCCGTTTATCGCCAACGTATTCGTCCTGACCGCCCCCACCGCCCGGTTCTTCAACGGCGGCAACATTCCCGGGGTGTACGTCAACGACGAGCTCAACGAGTTGGCGCAACAGCACGGCAAGGACGCCGACAAGGGCAAGGCGTTCTTCCTCGAGCTGGCCGCCAAACAGTGCGCGATCGCCCGGGGCGTCGGCTTCCGCGGCGTGTATCTGGGGGGCCACGTCTCGGCGGCAGACTTCGGCCGGGTGCTGGACATCGCCGCCTCCTATGGCGAGTCGGCCTGGCGCGCCTTTGCCGCCGAACTCCAGTACGCCCACCCCAGCGAGTTCTACTACTTCGAGCCGGGCGACAGCCCCGGCACCAGTAGCGATGAAGTAAGTGACAGCTACCGCGCGTCCAAGACGAAGAGGGCGCTTCGGCGATCGCGCCGGCGGCTGGTGCGCAACTACCGGTTTAGCCGTTGGACCCACGAAGTGGTGTTTACCCCCGAGACGCTCGGTTTCCGCATCGGCCGCGCCCTGGTCAAGCGTGCCGAGCGATCCCCGCGCCGCAAGCGGCGGTTCCACCGCATCGAGCAGCTGGCGAAGGTGCCGGTATTCGAGTGCCGCGATTGCGGTGACTGCTCGCTGCCCGACGTCGCCTACCTGTGCCCGGAGTCGCAGTGCGCGAAGAACCAGCGCAACGGCCCCTGCGGCGGCACCCGTCAGGGTACCTGTGAGGTTGGTGAGAAGAGCTGCATCTGGGCGCGCGCCTACGATCGGCTGAAGGCGTATGGCGAAGAGGAGCAGATGCTGGAAGGGCCGGTAGTGATCAAGGATGGCGCGCTGCAGGGCACCAGCGCCTGGACCAACACCTTTCTCGAGCGCGACCACCACGCGCGCACCACCTCGCCGGGAGGCAAGAGTGACGAGTAGCAGCGAACAGGGCAGCCGCCCGCCGTTCATCATCATCGGCGAGAACGTGCACGCGACACGGGTGTTCCTGCGCAAGGGCAAGCGCATCACCAGCGACCCGGACGATAACGAGGCGATCAGCTACCGCGACGGCGGCGAGGAGCGTTTCCTGCCCATACCGGACACGGTCAAGACCACGCAGGACTACGAAGAAGGCCGGGTCAAGCACGTGCAGGTGGCGATCCGTGCCGCCATGGCCGGCGACGACGAGGGGCATCGCTACCTCCGTTCGATCGTGCAGCGCCAGGAGCGTGCCGGTGCCGCCTTTCTCGACCTCAACGTCGACGAGATATCGGTGAACGTCGCCGAGCAGCAAGAGGCGATGCGGTTCCTGGTGCACACCGTGGCCGGCATCAGCGACCTGCCGCTGTCGATCGACAGCTCGCTTGTCGACATCATCCGCGCCGGCTTGGAAGCCCGTGCGGACCTTCCCGGCGGCGCCGGCGAGCCGTGGATGCTCAACTCCGCCTCGTTGGAACGGCTCGACGCACTCGATCTGGCTGCCACCCATTCGGCGTGCGTCGTGGCTACCGCCGCCGGAGAGGAGGGGATGCCCGACACTCCCGACGAGCGGGTGGCCAACGCCAGCCGGGTGGTGGAGGCCGCCGTGGAGCGCGGCATCCCCCTGGACCGCATCTACATCGACCCGCTGGTCTTCCCGATTTCGGTCGACTCACGCTTCGGCAACGACTGCCTGGCCGCGGTAAAGCAGCTACGCGATCGCTTCGGCAGCGAGGTGCACGTCACCGGCGGCTTCAGCAACGTTTCCTTCGGCATGCCGCAACGCCGCCTGATCAACGACACCTTCGTGTTGCTGGCCTTCGAGCGAGGCGCCGATAGCGGCATCGTCGATCCGGTAACCAGTCACCTGGACGAGGTATTCGACATGGACCGCGACTCGGTGCGCTACCGGATGGCGGAAGACGTCCTCCTCGGCCGCGACGAGTACTGTGCCGCCTTCCTCCGAGCGCACCGCAACGGCGAGCTGGACGGTGGCTGAGTACCGCATCCTGTCGTGGGGAGAGATTCCGGCACAGGTGAAGGTGAAAGGCGACGACGGCAAGCGCCTCTCCGGCACCCTGCCGGACCGCTATCAGGAAGAGATTGACCGGGTGGCGATGGAGGAGGGCCTTGCCGGCACCGATGCGTACCTCGAAAAGTGGCAGTGGGGCCCTGCCCAGGAGCAGTCGGGCAACGCGCAGGAGGTACTAGACGCGGTGCTGGCCGACCTGGACGAGCGCTTCAGGACGAAGCTGTTCGGCGACGCGGGCTGACGCTGGCCAAACGGCGGGCGGGGTCTATTCGCGCTCTACGAACGCCGCCAGAACGGTATCCCAGTTGCTGGCGAACTCCGCCTGACGCTCTTTCCACACCGCGCCGAGCAACTCCGGGCCGCGGTGCACCACACTCACCTTGGTGGTGCGGGGGGCCTGCTCGGTGAAGCTAACGGTTACCTCGGTCGGGTTCTCCTCGTCGCTGCCCAGATACCATAGGTAGGTGATGCGGTGGGGGCGCTCCACGGCCAGCACCCTCCCCCACTCCAGCTCGTCGCCGTCGGCGGTGCGTTCGTAGATGCGACCGCTGGCCCTACCCTCTAGGAACACCTCAGTGTCCTCGGCGCCACTCAGCGACTGTGCTTTCTTGGGCCACCAACTATCGATGGTGCCGATCCACGCCTTGAACGTCACATCGATTGGCTCGTTGACCAATACCGTTCGGCGGACTGTTGCAGGAACGTCGATCACACTGTCCTCATAGTGCTCGCAGGTGGGGTACGGGCGGGATACCGCTGCCAATTATGGGCGTTCTCGGCCCGGCATTCAACTGACTCGACAGCGCCCGGGCGCGGTGGCAGCCTTGGCCGATGCTGAAGTCCCCCGTGCGCCGCTTTCTGCCCAAGCTGACCCGCACCGAACGCGCCTGGATCCTCTACGACGTGGGCAACTCCGCCTACACGCTGGCGGTTACCACCGCCGTGTTCCCGATCTTCTTCAAGACCATCGTGGCCGCCGATATCGACGACCAGGTCTCGACCGGCATGTTGGGCACCGCCAACACCATCGCCGCGCTGGCGGTGGCGCTGCTGGCGCCCATCCTCGGCTCGATGGCCGACTTCAGTGGCAACAAGAAGCGGCTGTTCGCCGCGTTCTTCGCCTTCGGCGTGCTCGCCACCCTGTTGTTGGCAACCGTAGAGCCGGGAACCGAGACGCGGGTGTTGTTCGTGTTCGTGCTCTCGGCGGTCGGCTTTGCCGGGTCAAACGTGTTCTACGATGCCTTTCTCCCGGACGTGACCACTCCGGACCGCATGCATGCGGTATCGACCGCCGGGTTCGCCTGGGGCTACATCGGCAGCACCATCCCGTTCGTGGTCGCCATGGCGCTGATCGTCGTTGCCCAGAACAGCGACACGATCGCCACCGTCCCCGCCACTCGCCTCGCCTTCGTCCTGACCGGAGTCTGGTGGGTGCTGTTCACCATCCCCATGCTGCGCCGGGTGCGGCAGACCCACTCGTTGACTGCCGAACACAACGCCTTCCTGGATGGCTTCCGCCGCCTCGTCCGCACTTTTCGAGAGGTTCGGCGCTACCGCAACCTGGCCATCTTCCTCGCCGCCTATTTCCTGTACATCGATGGCGTCGGCACCATCATCAAGATGGCGACGGCGTTCGGCACTGATATCGGCATCTCCAGCGACCGGTTGCTCGTCGTGCTGCTGGCGGTCCAGATCGTCGCCTTTCCCTTTGCGCTGGCATACGGCTACCTGGCGAAGCTCACGTCGGCGAAGCGCATGCTTTCGATCGGCATCCTGGTGTACGTGGTGGTGACCCTGGGCGCATTCCTCATACCACGGCTCCCAGATGGGGCGCAGATTGGTGCGTTCTGGGGCGTGTCGATGCTGTTGGCCACGTCGCAGGGGGGCATTCAGGCGCTGTCGCGGAGCATGTACGCGCAGATGATCCCCGCCGACTCGGCGGCGGAGTTCTTCGGCTTCTACAACATCTTTGGCAAGTTCGCCGCGATTCTAGGCCCGTTCCTGCTAGGACAGGTGGCGGTGGCCACCGGTGACACGTCGATCGGGGCGCTGAGTCTTATCGTGCTGTTCGCCGGCGGGTTCCTGCTACTGCAGAGAGTGGAGGAGCCCGGGGCGCGGAAGTAGGATCGAGCATGGCACTCCAGCTGGCCTGCGCCGACTTCACCTTCCCGCTGCTGTCCCACGACCAATCGCTGCAGCTCATCAAGCTGCTGGGCGTCGACGTGGCCGATATTGGCTTCTTCCAGGACCGATCGCATCTCCAACCCAGCGCGGCGCTGGCCGATCCGCACAGCTCGGGGGCGGCGCTGCGAGCGACCCTCGAGCGACACGGGATGACCGCGTCCGGCATCTACCTGCAGATGTCGCTCGACCTGGCCGAGTACGCCATCAACAACCCCGACGCGACGCGGCGCGAGCATGCCGCGGACTGGTTCCGCAAGACGCTGGACTACGTGCTGGCGGCCGGTTGCCACCACCTCACCATGCTGCCGGGCGTGCCCTTCGGCGGTGAGGACCTGGCGGCGTCGCGGGCACGGTCGGTCGAGGAGCTCCACTGGAGAGTTGGCGAGGCAGGAGAGCGGGACATCGTGGTGGCGGTGGAACCGCACATCGGCTCGATCGTGGACGTGCCAGACCAGGCCGGGGAGCTATGCGGGGAGGTCCCGGGCCTCACTCTGGCGCTGGACTACACCCACTTCATCCGCGACGGCTACGCCGATGAGCAGGTGCATCCTCTCCTCGCGCACAGCTCCATCTTTCACGCGCGGGGCGGACGCCCGCGGCGCATTCAGACCTCGATGGCGGAGAACACCGTGAACTACGACGCTGTCCTCCACGAGATGCAGAAGGTGGGCTACGACGGGCCGGTGGTGCTGGAGTACACGTACAATCACTGGGAGTACTGCGATGAGAACGACAACGTCGCGGAGACGGTGCTGCTGCGAGATCAGCTGCTGGCCCATCCTCTGTTTGGCGGAACCGGGGCGTGATGCGGCGGCCGACAGCCGCGAGGTGGCGACGATCCATGTCCACACCGCCGAAGGGCTCCAGCCGCAACCGATCTACGAGCTGCTCGGGACGCGATAGGGAGGACAGGGAGGCGCAGCCGACCCACCGCCCGCCATTGGGTCGGCGCAGCCGACATAGCGTCCGGCTCGGGCGGACCAATGGGTCCGCTCCCGCGGACCCACCGCCTACTGCAGCAGTCCCCGCCCCGGAGTCTCGAACACTTCCTCCACCTTGCCGGCGCGCATGCCGACGATGCGCTCGTGCAGCATGATCGTGGAGTCGGTGTAGCCAACCAGCATCTCGATCTGCTCGCCGATATCGGGGCCGTCGCCCTCCCAGGTACCGTGCTCCGCCGACAACGACACGAACTGGAGCCCAGGGTGGCTGACGCACTCTGGCTGCCGGTGCGACTGCGACACGCTCTTGAAGCCGGCATCGCATATGACCTTGGTGCCGCGCCGGCTGGTGACCGTCGCCAGCACCGTGGCCGACGGCGTGAGGTCCTCGACGTGGCAGTCGCTGCGGTACATCGCGTCCATGAAGACGCCGCCACCAGCCTGGATCTCGGTAACCCCCTCGTAGGAGACGGTGAGGTCGTAGCAGCCGGTGCCGCCGGCGCTTACCACGTCGATGGCGAGGCCCTCCGCGGCGAAGGCGTCGCGCACCTGCTTGAGCATGCTGAGCGCTGCACCGTGGACCCGCACCTTCTCCTCACGCGGATCGAGCGCGAGAACGTGACCCTCGTAGCCCATGATGCCGCGCAGCTCGACGCCGGAGGTCTCTGCAATGAGCCGGCCGAGCGCAATCGCGTCTTCGACCGAGTCGACGCCGGTCCGCTCCATGCCGATGTTGACGTCGACCACCAGGGGGATGTCGCGGCCGACCTCGGTCCCTGCCACGCCGGCCGCCGCAACCACACCGGCATCGTCGGCCGCGCAAATGGCCTCTCCCGACTCCTGCAGCGCCGCCAACCGGTGCAACTTGTGGGGCGTCACCACCATGTTGGCGATGAGAACGCTCGGCACCCCGCTGGACAGATACATCTCGGCCTCGGCCAGCTTGGCGCAGGTAAGGCCGATGGCGCCGATACCGAGGAGCTTGTGAGCGATCTGCGGGCTCTTGTGCGCCTTGCTATGCGGTCGCCAGTCGACGCCCCGCTCGCGGCAAGCCCCGGCGAGACGGGAGGCGTTGGCTTCGAAGATGTCCAGGTCCACCAGCAGGGCCGGTGTGTCGATCTCCGCCACGCCGGCACCAATGGCCGGTTTGTAGTCAGGTCGGGTCCAGGTAATCGCCATCGCGCTACATGATCGGCGGCGAGTGGATGGCGATCAACTCGATGTCGCCGTCGCCGGTGTTGTCCAAGCGATGCAGCAGGCGTGGCGGAATGGAGACGCCGCTGCCAGGCTGCAGTCGGTGCTCGCTGGTCGCCCCCTCCGGGCCACAGGTGAGCATCCCGCTGCCGGTCAGCACGTAGGCAGTCTCCGTCTCGGTTTCGTGCAGGTGGGTGTCGATGCGGCCACCCGCGCGGACCCTCACCCGCATCATCGAGAAGGCGCCCGTCGGGTGGCTGTCCCTCGACTCGAACTGCTGGAAGCGCACGTCGTCGAAGCGCGGATGTGGCTGCCACTCCTGGTCGGTGCTGAACAGGTGAGCGGCAGGTGATCCTGCCGGGTCAGAAGTCGGTGAAGCCATACCTTTCCACCACAGCCTCGTCGATCTCTACGCCCAGCCCGGGCGCATCGGGTACCTCCACCCAGCCATCCCTCTGCTCGAAGGGCTCACGCACCAGCTCGTGCTGGAGCGGGCTCGGCACCGGCTTCAACTCGAACACGATGTAGTTGTCGCCGGTTGCCGAAGCGTGCAACGCCGCCGCGGTGTTTATCGCGCTGCTCCAGCTGTGGGCATTGTGGAACAGCCCGGCCACCCGGGTCAGCTCCATCACCTCCTTGTAGCCGGTGATGCCGTTGGCGCGACCGGGATCGACCAGATAGACGTCGGCCACGCCCTGGTCGATCAGGCGTGCATACTGAACGGTGTCCCAGCTGCGCTCGCCGGCCCCAATCTGGGTCTGGATGCTCTGGCGCAGGTGGCGGTAGTTCTCCACCTGATCGGGTGGGAACGGATCCTCGATCCAGCGCAGGCCGTACTCCTCGAAGGCGCGGGACATGCGCACGCCGCTGGCGTAGTCCCAGCGCGTCTTGTTCCCGATATCGACCATGAAGTCAACGTTGGGACCAATCGCCTCGCGCACCGCCTTGACGTAGGAGATGTCGCGCCGCGGATCGACGCCGAGATTGGCATCGCCGGCCTTGCCGAAACCGACCTTTACCGCAGTGTAGCCGGCCGCGGCGTGGTCAGCCAGCTCCTTGGCCAGGTCGCCGATCTCGGCCTGCGACGGGTGCGTGCTGGCGCAGGCGCGCAGCTTGTCGTTGACCTTGCCGCCGAGCAGGTTGTGCACCGGTAACCCGAGCGCCTTGCCCTTCAGATCCCATAGCGCGATGTCGACCGCACTGACGGCGAAGTTCGCCATGCCGGTATCGCCGTACCACCAGTTGTGGGCCTTCATGGCCCGGAACAGCGCGCCGTTCTCGGTAGGGTCCTTGCCAACCAGCAGAGGACCGAAGCCCTTCTCGATTAGCAGCTTGACCGCCAGCGCGGCCTCCGGCCACTGGGAGATGCACTCGCCCCAGCCGACCACGCCGGCGTCGGTCTCCACCTTCGCCAGGGTCACATGGCGCCACATCATACGGTCGTTTGGTTCCTGGTAGCGGAGCGGGTAGGCGTGCACTGCCGTTATCTTCATGGTGAGCTCCTTCGGGTCTCCTTGCCCCGGTTCAGTCGGGCATCAGGGCGCCGCCGTTAGCGTCTACGGTGGCGCCGGTTACGTAGGTATTGGCCTCGGACGCGAGGAACGCCACTACCTCGGCCTGCTCCTCCGGCGCCGACAGGCGATTGAGGGGAGATGCTTCGATCTGCGCCTGCCGCGCCTCTTCGGTGACACCTTCATGCATCATCCTGGTGTCCACGGAGCCGGGGGCCACCGAGTTGACCAAAATGCCGTGAGCGGCGAAGTGACGGGCAAAGGCCTTGGTCATGGAGATGACTCCAGCCTTGCTCGCTGCGTACACGGTCGCCCGGTACACGCCACCGGTGCGGCCGCCCACCGAAGAGAGGTTGACGATCCGTCCCCAGCCGTTGGTCGCCATGGCGTTGCCGGCGGCGCGCGAGAGGAAGAAGATCGACTTGAGGTTGATGTTCATTATCGAGTCGAACACCGCCTCGGTCATGTCCTCGATTGCCACCCGCGGACACACGCCGGCGGAGTTGACCAGCACGTCCACGCGCCCCAGCTGCCCGAGGACGTCCGCCACCAGCTCGTCGCAGTTCGCCGGTTTCGACAGGTCGTAGACGAAGGGGTGCCCGTTATTGCCGGCCAACTCGGCGGCGGTCTGCTGCGCCAGCGTCTGGTCCACGTCGCAGACCGCAACGCGGCCACCCTCGGACGCAATCAGACGCGCTGTTGCGGCCCCGATCCCACGACCCGCCCCGGTTACGATCGCAACCTTGCCTTCGAATCGACTCATCCCGTTTCGCTCGAGCGCGGCACGGTGGCCGCACCCAGCAGCTCGTGCATCACATCCGCCTCCATCAACGTTTGCCCACGCCTGTGGCGCCCCTCGGCAGTGACGACGCTACTCGCTCGATGGCTGGGCTATATCGCCGACCACGCTGCGCTCCTCGGCGGTGAGCACCCAGTCGGCAGCCTTTGCGTTTGCCACTACCTGCTCTGCTGACGTCGCCCCGCTGATCACCGAGCTAACCGCCGGTGAGGCGAGCAGCCAGGCGTGGGCAAGCTCAGCCACCGTACGGCCACGTTCGGCTGCCCATTCGGAGAGCTTCTGCAATGCATCGTAGTTGGCGTCGGTCATGTAGCCTTGCACGTAGGCGCCACTCTCCCCGCGCGACCCCTTGGGTGCCGGCCGATCGCGCTGATACTTGCCGGTCAGGAACCCGCCGGCCAGTGGGAAGAACGGAATGAGCCCGACCCCGAGCTGGCTACAGGCGTCGATCGGCTCTCCCTCGGTCTCGCGCTCCAGCAAGTGGTAGTGATTCTGCAGCGCGACGAAGGTGGGCTCGCGAGCGACCTCGGCCAGTGTGTTGGCCCGCGCCAGCTGCCAGCCGGCCCAGTTGGAGCAGCCGATGTAGCGCACCTTCCCCTGGCGAACCAGGTCGCTTAGTGCGGAAAGCGTCTCCTCGAGCGGGGTCTCGTCGTCGAAGCGATGCACGTAGTAGAGGTCGATGTGATCGATCTGCAGCCGTCGCAGGCTGTTCTCGCAGGAGGACATCGCGTGATAGCGCGACAGTCCGGGGTCGTTCGGTCCATCGCCGAAGGGCATCTAGAACTTGGTGGCCAGCACCACCTGCTCCCAGCGGCCGCGCAGTGCCTTGCCGAGCGCCTCCTCGGACGCGCCGAACTGGTACACGTCAGCCGTGTCGAGGTGATTCACACCCGCGTCGAGGGCGGCGCCGACAATCCTGTCCACCTGGTCCTGTGGCACCTTGGCAGAGCCGAACCGATTGGTACCGAGTCCGATAGTGGATACCTTCACACTTGAACGGCCGAGCCGCCGATACAACATCGTGCGGTAGAGTATCGAGCACTGGAGGCAACGACCATTGGCAGATCAGATTAGGATCGGGCTCATCGGCTACGGGGAGTGGCCGCGTACCGCATACGTCCCCGCGATACGGACGGACGGACGCAGCACGGTGACCGCGGTGGCAGCGCCGAGCGATGCCACCCGGCAGCGCGCGGCGGCCGAGCTCGGCCCGAGGTGGCGCTGTTCCCCGATGGGGCGACGCTGCTCGCGGGCGGCTCGGTGGACGCGGTAATGATTGCGGTAAGCGAGGCCGCGCACGCGGACGCCATCGGCGCTGCGCTTGCCGCCGGCGTGCCCACCATGTATGAACCGCCGCTCGCCGACACCGTCGCCGCGACGCCGGCAATGCTCACTGCATTCGAGAAGGTGACCGCCCCCACGCACGCCGACATCGAGCTGAGCTTCCTTCCAGCGGTGGCGCGACTTACCGAGCTGGTGGCCGCGGGACGGCTGGGCGAGCCACGCCAGGCAGTGTGTCGGCTCTCGTCGAACTGGGGGGCCAGCGGCGAGCTCAGCTCCGCAGGCCATCTGGCGCCCTGGTTTATCGACCCGCTCGACCGGGTGCTCGGCCGCACGCCCGACCGTGTGCTCACGCTGGACGGCTCGGGCAACGCGGCAGGCGCACAGCCGCAATGCCTTACGCTACTGGACTACGGCGGCGCGTGGGGGGGGTTTCAGAGCAACAACGGTGG
>CAJWOB010000049.1 GCA_913043885.1 uncultured Spirochaetaceae bacterium
CGGGTCGATGAGCGACAGCCACTTCGCATCGCGATTGAACAGATTGTTGTAGTACTCGGTGCTATCGGAGTCGCCGTCGTCGTCCCCCGGCTCCATGACAAGCGCGTCGATCCACCGGCACACCTCCGCCGAGGTCTGAGGTGAGAGGAGGCCTGGCACCAGAGCAAGGCCCTGCTCGTGCACACCAGCGCAGATGGCCGCCTGGTCTCCTGGTGCTACGTGTGGCAGCGATTGCATCGCCCAGCGCTCCAGCGCAGGGTATCAGGTCGTTAGACCGCCTGCCATCCACGGCGCTACCATCGCAGGACTCGTGTCACCGTTTCTCGCGCCACTCGAAGACGTGCAGCCGCAGGCCGGCAGCGCTCGCATCAGGGAGGTGCGGGCGCTGGTCCCCCATCCGACCGACGCCGGTGCCAGCGACGTGCACGACACCGCCGCCAGCCACTGGATCCAGGGACTCGCCGATGCCGATGGCGGCTGGGACCATCAGACCACCCATCCTCCCATCACCAATCCGATGTCCCGCTACCCGAGGTACGCCGGCGCGCGCAGCAGCTGGGGCGTGGCCAACGTGCCGTCGGTAGTCGTGGAGGTCGAGGACGACGAGGGGCGCATCGGCGTGGGAGCCAGCACCGGCGGCGAGGCGGCGGCGTTCCTCATCGAACGCCACCTGGCCATGTTCGTCGAGGGGCAGAACGTGCGCGATCGCTCCCACCTGTGGGAGCAGATATGGCGCGCCTCCATCCACTACAGCCGCAAGGGACTGGCAGTCCACGCGATCTCCGCCATCGACATCGCGCTGTGGGATCTGTACGGCAAGACCCTCGGCGAGCCGGTGTTCAACCTGATGGGCGGCCGTACCACACAGCGTGTCCCGGTCTACGCCACTACGTCGCGGCCCGACATCGCCAAGGAGCTGGGCTTCGCCGGTGCCAAGTTCCCGCTGCGCTACGGACCCAGCGACGGCGCGGCGGGAATGCGCCAGAACGTCGCCTCGGTCGAGGAGTGGCGGAGCAAGGTAGGGCCGGAGTTCCCGCTGATGCTCGACTGCTACATGGCCCTGGACGTTCAATACACCACCGAGCTGGCCAGGAGGCTGATCCCCCACGACATCACCTGGATAGAAGAGCCGCTGATGCCGGATGAGTACACCGGGCACGCTCAGTTGGCCCGCAACCTGCAGGGCATGGGCTCCCCCTGCTACTTCGCCACCGGCGAGCACGAGTACACCCGCCACGGCTTTCAGCAGCTAATCGACCCCGGCGTCACCCTGCTGCAGCCGGACGTCATGTGGATGGGCGGCCCCACCGAGTTCGCCCGGGTGGCTGCGGCGGCGAGCGCCCAGGACGTGGCGGTGGTCCCACACGGCTGTGGGGTATACGGCTACTACATGGCCATGGCGTTCGAGGAGATTACCCTGGCCGAGTTCATGATGATGAGCGAGCAGGCGGACACCATTGAGCCCAACTTCGGCGCCATGTTCGTGAGCGAGCCGCTTCCGGAGGCCGGCTACATCACCGTGCCCGACTCACCAGGTTTCGGGCTGGAGCTGAATCGCGAGGCACTGGGGCTGGTCCGACCCTACCCGCGGTAGCGGCCGCGGTGTCGGGCGCGATGAGCGACCAGGACATCCTCCGACACCTGGCGGAGCAGATGGCGGAGGTCGCCAACCTCCCCGAGCAGGCGGAGACGATCGAGCTCTGGACCGATCTCAATGATCTAAGACCGGTGAGGCCCCTAGTCTGGCTCAGCGACATCACCTGGCACGAGCTCAACGTCGATGACGAGCTGACCCTGACGTGTCAGGAGCCCTTCTGCCGGGAAGTCGAGGACACGCTGCGCAAGACGATCTACCAGTGGCGTCATATGCGCGTGGACATGGTGGTGGAGCCGCTGTTCCACTGCCCGCTGGCTATCAGCGACTCCGGTCTCGGTATCGATGTCGACGAGACCATCGCCCGCATCGACCCCGCCAACCCGATCGTGTCCCACGAGTACCACCCGCAGATCCAGGACGACGGCGACCTCGACCGCATCGTCACGCCGCAAGTTACCCACGACACCGCCGAGAGCGAGCAGCGGCTGCAGATATGCCGCGACGCGTTCGGAGACGTGCTCACGGTCGTCCCGAGCGGTATCCATCACACCGTGTTCGCCCCCTGGGACATCCTGATGAGGTGGATCGGCGGGCGGATCTTCGAGTACATCGTCGATCGCCGGGAGATGATGCACGAGGCGGTCAGCAGGCTGCTGGCCGCCTACCTCGGGAGGCTGCGCCAGTACCAGTAGCAGAACCTGCTGTCCTTTCGCGATGGCAACTACCGGGCGTGCTCCGGCGCCCTCGGCTACACCTCCACTCTGCCGGCAGACGACTTCGACCTGGACCGTGTGACCCCGAAGGATCACTGGGGAGGGGTTGCGGCGCAGATCATGTACATGGTCTCGCCGGAGCTGCAGGATGAGCTTGGCCTCCGCTACGAGCACCAGTGGCTGCAGGAGTTCGGCCTTACCTACTACGGCTGCTGCGCGCCCCTCCACGACCGCGTCCACATCCTCAGGTCGATCCCCAATCTGCGGAAGATCTCCATGAGCCCGTGGGCGCACGTGGACGAGATGGTGCAGACCGTCGGCAGGGACCTGGTGCTGTCCTACAAGCCAAACCCCGAGATCCTGGCCCGCGACACATGGGAGCCGGAGCGCGCGCGGGCCACTATTGCTGCCTGTCTCGACACGGCACTGCAACGTCGAGATGATCATGAAAGACATCAGCACGGTGCGCTACGAACCGCAGCGGCTGTGGCAGTGGGCGGATGTGGCCATGCAGGAAGCTCACCGTGTCGCTGAAACGCCGCCACCTCGCTAGCCCGATCAGCCGACCGTAGCCGACCGACGGCGAATGGCAGGCGACCTTGCGCCGCCGATGTGCGTGGCCCACCATCAACATGTCGGAGTTCCGGTGGAGGACAACGAAGCGGCCGCGGACATGGAGCGCTGCCTCGACGCTCTGGGCGTGCGGCCGGGGCTGCTGCCGGCCAGCCAGCGCGAAGAGCTGGACCAGCGGGGCTACGTCGTCCTCGGTCGGCTGCTCGACGACGAGTGGCTGACCCTACTGCGGCAGCACTTCGAGGAGCTGATCGCCGCCGAAGGCGACCAGGCCGGCCTCGAGGCACATCAGGAGGAGGGAGCCCGCCGGCTCGGCAATCTCATCGACAAGGGCGAGGTCTTCGACGGCATCTGGACCCACCCGCTGCTGCTCGCGGCCATCCACCAGGTGATCGCGCGGCCGTTCAAGCTGTCGTCGCTGAATGGACGTGACGCGCTCCCCGGAGCCGGCCATCAGGCACTACATGCGGACTGGAGGAAGGGGCGGGCCGCCGGCGATCCGTATCACGTGTGCAACTCGATCTGGTTGCTCGACGACTTCACTCCCGAGAACGGCAGCACCCGCCTGGTGCCCGGCAGCCACCGCCGCCGCCATCCCGATGAGGTGCTGGTCGACAGCCGTGCCCCACACCCGGACGAGGTACACCTGCACGCCCCGGCCGGCACGGTCGCGGTATTCAACAGCCACACCTGGCACGGCGGCACCGAGAACCGGAGCACTAACCTCAGCCGCCGGGCGCTGCACTGCTACTTCGTGGCCCGTGAGCATCCCGCCCAGACCGAACCCGCCGAGCGCCTATCGGTAGGGACCCGGGCAAGACTCAGCCCGGCGCAGCGCTATCTGCTCGACGTCGACTAGCCCGCCGCCGACCTGTTTCGCGCCAGGTGTTTCTGTTTCCGGTGTGCGGCGTCCTCGCGGGCTGCAGCCACGACGGCAACCGGGTCGACGAGGCGGGTTTCGTCGGCGAACTCAGGCGGACCGTGCTCCGCGACCGCGTACCGCGCGCATCCCTTGCCAGATAGCCTGCGTCGACCAGCTCCCGCCGCAGCGTCACATGATCCATACAGTCGAACAGGCTGCTGGCGCCGATGAACCGCGCTATCGCGTCATTGATCTCCGACTCGGAGTACTCGCCGGGAGGGAGAGCCGCCAGCCAGCTCGCGCACACCACGACACAGGATGCAGATCTCCTCGCCATCGAGGTGCCGTTGCGCTAGATGAGGGACGGTCCTGACACCCTGGCAGCGTTCCTCACCGCTCTCGAAGACAACTATCGCTACAACCACGACGTCGCTTTCTACGCCCACGCGGTGGGGCTCCACCCGGACAGCCTGACGCGGTGGACCAGGCGGCTCGTCGGCAGCTCGGCCAAGCGGATAATCAGCGATCGCCTGTGTCGGGAGTGTCGCAAGCTGCTGGTCGAGGGCCACAGCAACGCGCAGGTTGCCCAGGCTCTCGGCTTCTCCGATCCCCATTACCTGAGCCGATTCGTACGCCGCCAGTGCGGCAGAACGCCAGTCAGCTGCGACGGGCTTCTCGGGCATAGCGGCGTCAGCCGGACGGAGAGGGCAGTGAGGGGGGAGGGATCTTGCTCATCCGCGGAATCGCACCGAGCTGCTCCTCCACGGCGTCGAGGTGGCGAACCGACTCCACTATGAGCTGGACCAAAGCCGGCTGGGAGAGGTCGGAGAGCCTGGCGAACTTGACCGTCGATTTGGTCGCCTGGTGACGGCCCAGGCCCTCGAGGATGTGGTCGAATCCTCTCACCCCTGCCATGACGTAGAGCGTTAGACCACCGGCACGCGCCGCAAACCCGATCTTGAAGAAGTCTCCCTCTTCGCCCGAGGCGTAGCGGTAGTGGTAGCTGCCGAACCCGACGGTTCCGGCGGACCATGCCACTGGCCGTTAGCCCGTCGTCTGTTCCAGCAGGTGCATGAGGGCAACGGCATCATCCCGCACCCATGTGCTGGTGATTGCGTTGATGATGCCGTGGATCTCGTCAGTGGCACCGCCCTTACCGTCGTCGCGTCGCACCTCGAACGGCCAAGCGCATTGCTGTGCTGGGTCGCAGGCAACGCAGGAGGAGCTCCGCTACTTCGAGGCGATCAAGAGCGTGGAGCTGGTCGATGCCATCCGTGCCGGCCTACGCGACAGCGACGGATAGCGCCACTTGGCGCCCTCTAGCGCCACTTCTCGGCGTCGTCCTTGGGCCGGTAGTCGATGTCCTCGGCCGCGTTCTCGAGATCCCAGATGCGCCAGGTGTTGGCGGAAACGCCGAAGTAGATGCCGAACGACAGGTCGTCGGGAGCGCGGATGCAGCAGTCGACCTGGTGCACCAAGTCGCGGTGAGACTGCCAGGTAACACAGGTCCGCGGATGCTCGGCCATATCCTTCTCCACCACCGAGCCAATCCGCAGGCACAAGACCGACAGGCCGTGGTTCTCCGAGTAGTACCGACCGGCTGCCTCGCCAAACGCCTTGGCAATACCGTACGGGCTGTCCGGGCGAACCGGCCAGTCCCACTTGATGCGCGGGAAGGAGTCGGGCGTCAGGCTGTCGAACCGGCCGGCAACGATGTCGGCGTAGGGCCTGTCGCGCTCGTACATGCCGGTGGCATGGTTGGAGCTGGCAAACACTACGCGCTTGACCCCGGCCTCCTGTGCCGCCTGCAGGGCGTTGTAGGTACTGGGCAGGTTGTTGTCGCGAACAGCGGGCCAGTCCGCGCCACTTACCCGTGCCGCCAGGTCCACCACCACCTCCGCGCCGGCAAACGCCTCTCGGAGCGAAGCGACGTCGGTCGAGTCAGCCATCACCAGATCGAGCCTTTCGACCTTGCGACGGGCGATGCCCGTCACCTGGTGGTCGTCTGCGAGTCCCTCGATCAGGATCCCACCGATCAGGCCGGAGCCACCGGTAATCGCTACATTTCTTCCCGCTGCCATGACTCTGTTGTCTCACGGCGGGCACGTCCCCGTATAGCGTCCTCCTGCGAAGACAACGCGTGGCGCTCGTAGACGCGCTGCAGAGATTGCGCGCCAGTGACTCGGCGTCGAGCTCCCACATCGGAGCGTCGAGCTTGGACGCGTGCGATGTCGCAAGAGTGGTCTTCGCTGCCCAAGCGGCTCCCCGGCGCCGCTCACCTCATGGTGGGGGCGAGTTGGGAGTCGCCATAGCCGCGGGATCCGGCCACACCTGCTCGAACAGCCGCAGCCAGTTCCCACCCATCACCAGGGCGACGTCGGCATCGGTGTAGCCGCGGTGGCGGAGGGCATCCCACAGCGCCGGCAGGCGCTCCGGGGTCTCCAACCCGGGTGGATACATCTGCACCTCCGTCCAGTCGCGGGTGCCGTCGTCGAACGTGCTCGGATACACGGAGCCCTGGTTGGCGCCGATGTACTGCCAGAACTCGGTCGGTTGATCCTGGGTGTAGTCGGTGCCGAACGCCACGTGGTCGATGCCGATGAGCTCTACCAGGGAGTCGATGGCATCGACGAAGTCGCCCAGCGACGACTCCGGGCCGTGTCGGAGAAACGTGCTGATGGCGGTCGCGCCCACCACGCCGCCCCGGGCGGCAAGCGCTCGCAGCACCTCGTCCGGCTTGTTCCGGGGGTGATCGTAGTAGGAGCGCGAGTTCGCGTGGGTTACCGCTACCGGCTGCGACGACTCGTCGATGGTCTCGCGGGTGGTGCGATCGCCCACGTGGGAGAGGTCGATCAGCACCCCGTGCCGATTCATCTCGGCGATCGCCATCTGACCGAAGTTGCTTATCCCGTCGTCCACCCGTTCGAAGCAGCCGTTCCCGAGCAGATTGCGCTCGTGGTAGGTGAGCTGGATGACCCGCACGCCGAGCGCGGCGAACAGCCCCACACGCTCCAGGCGGTTCTCGATGGGTCCGGCATTCTGAAAGCCGAGGATGATGCCGACGCGGTTCTCGCGCTTGGCCGCGTGGATGTCCGCCACCGACCGCACCGGGCGGATGGCATCGCTACGCCGTTCGAAGCGCCGCAGCCAGCCGGCTATGGCGTCGCAGGTCTCGGCAAACCCCTCCCATGTAGCGCAGGTGGCGTTGATAGCGGTTACCCCGCCGGCGAAAAGGTGGGCGAATACCCGATCGCTCTCCCAGTTGCTGACGTTGAGGCCGTCGACGACGATCGCATCCGCGTACCCACTCATCACTGCTCGTCCTCCCCCTTCTGCGGCGGCGCCGCGAAGCCACGACCGTGCGCTGAAGATGCCGAGCCCTCGGGGCCACCTCGCTCGCCGCCTCCAAAACGGTCGCCGATGCGGAATCGCTCGCCGAGCGGGTTGGGCCTGCCCTCGACGGCGTCGATGACCAACGGCCCCAGGGAGCCGCCGAACTTGAACCCATGCCCGCTGCCCGCGCCGGCTACGAACAACCGGTGGCAGCCAGGTGCTGCGTCGATGACGAAGTCGTCGTCGGGGCTGGACGTGTACAGGCACGTCCTCCCCTCGGTTACGGTCGCATCGGCTAGCGTAGGCATGAAGTCTGCCACCAGCCGCAGCGCGCGTTCCCGAAACTCCGTGGTGCCCCGCCGGTCGATGTCGGCGTCCGCCAGCTCACCGGCCAGGTCGAGGGCGACCTTGACCACGCCCTCCGCCAGCAGCGGGAAGCCGTACCACCCTTCCGAATCGGGGTCGAGTGCCCACACCGGCATCGCCGGGTAGCGGTACGGTTCGGTCTGGTCGGGCCGCAATAGCAGCATCTCCTGGCGCGTCACGCGCATCTCGCCAGCCAGCTCGGGCAGCAGGCGCCCCATCCACGCCCCACCGCACACGAGAACCGCATCGTAACCCTCAGCCCGGCCCGCCACATCGACCGTGGCCGCGCCGGCCTCCTCGGCCACACGGTCCACCGCAGTATTGTCGCGCAGCACCGCACCCTCCGCGGCGGCGATGCCGGCCATGGTCGCCACCGCGACACCGCTCTCCAAGTAGCCCGCCCACGGTTCGTAGACTCCGACCTGATCGTCGGCAACGGTGAACATCGGGAAGCGCTGGCGAACCTCCGCAGCCTGTAGCATCTCCACAGCGGCGCCGCGCGCGCGTAGGAAGCGGTAGCTCTCGTGCATGGGGTCGCCGGGTTCGAAGTCGGAGACCACGAACAACGCTCCCGCCCGGTGCAGGAGTGGACGTCCGCCACGCTTCTCCCACGCCTCCCACTGCAGCGCGGATCGCTCGGCCAGCTCGACGTAGGTGTCGTTGTCGCCGACGTACCAGGTGCGGCGGATCGCCTTCGACACGTCGGTGGACGACGCGCGCGGGTTGGGGATGTCGCCCTGCTCGTAGACCGTTACCTGGTGTCCGCGCGTGGCGGCCTCCACCGCCGCCGCGATGCCGAACACCCCCGCGCCGACGATCGCCAGTCGCACCCACCAAGGCTCTCGCCGTCGGGCGGCGACGTCAACTCACTCGCCGAGGCTGGCCGCATGGGCTACAGTCCGCCGCCATGCCAATCCGCGTCACCGTCTGGAACGAGTTCGTCCACGAGCGCAACAACGACTTCGTCCGCAACATCTACCCTAACGGCATCCACGAGCAGATAGCCGGCTACCTGCGGCAACAGCCGGGGCTCGAGGTGCGCACCGTCACCCTCGACGAGCCCGATCACGGCCTTACCGAGGAGGTCCTGGCCACCACCGACGTGCTGCTGTGGTGGGGTCATGCCGCCACGACGACGTAGAGGATCGCATCGTCGACCGCATCCAGGCCCGGGTGCTGGACGGCATGGGCCTCATCCCCATCCACTCGGGTCACAACTCGAAGATCTTCAAAAGAATGATGGGGACCTCGTGCGGCATCGTGTGGCGCGAGGCGGCGGAGCGAGAGCGTCTCTGGGTGATGAACCCCAACCACCCCATTACCCGCGGCTGCGGGCGCTACATCGAGATACCGAACGCCGAGATGTACGGTGAGCACTTCGACATCCCGGAGCCCGACGAGCTGTTGTTCATCAGCTGGTTCGAGGGCGGCGAGGTGTTCCGCAGCGGCGCGGTGTGGCATCGCGGGCGCCGCAAGATCTTCTACTTTTGGCCCGGACACGAGACCTACCCGATCTACCACCACGAGGGGGTGCTGCACGTGCTGGCCAACGGCGTGCGCTGGTGCGCGTTCGAGGGAAACACCGAGGCGATCGGCATCGGCGGCTGCTACAAGATGCCGGACCCGATCGAGACCCTCAGCGAGAAGGACTACGAGCAGGGCGAGATCGACCACCCCGAATCATCGCTTTCCGGCGCTCCCAGCTAGGCGCGGATCCTGCGCGCCGATCTCGACCCGGCGGCCGGTCTCAGCACTCTCCACCGCGCCGAGCACCATCGCCAGGCTCTTGATGTTGTCGCTGCAGTAGGTCTGTGGCGTGTCGCCGCTGGCCAGGCAGTCGAGGAACTCGCGCATGACGCCCGCGTGGCCGGTGTGTTCGAGATCCACCGGTCCCGGCGGGTGCAGCGGCTCGGTGGTGTGAACGAGACTGGTGCCTCCCGCCGCAGGCCCCGCCGTCCGTTCTCCCGCAATCTGATCGCCGCCGTCCCACGACACCGTTCCTCGCTGGCCTGTTCCGCGCCACGCGCACTCCCAGGAGGTGTGCTGCCCCTCCGAGCACCAGCTGCCGCGGTAGCTGAACACCAGCCCGCCGGTCATCTCGAACACTGCCACGGCGTTGCCACCGTGACCGAACCAGGAGCCGCGCGGATTCCAGTCGATGGCGGTTACCGCCACCGGGTCGGCACCGGTCAGGAAGCGGGCCTGATCGAACGAGTGGATAGCCATGTCCAGCAGCAGCACGTGACGCATCTCGGTGCGAAAGCCGTCGAAGTGGGCGCCGACGAAGAAGTCGGCGTGCAACCCGGTGAGCCCACCGAGTGCCGGATTTTGGAGCGCGCGCCGGTAGGCGACGATCTGCGGCGTGTATCTTTGGTTCTGGATAACCGCGTAGCTCTTCCCGGCGTCAGCAGCGGTCCGCACCATCGCCTGCGCGTCGCCCATGGTCTCCGCCATCGGCTTCTCACCGAGCACGTCGCACCCGGCTGCAAGCGCCGCCACGGTGATGTCGTGATGGGCGCCGGGCACGGTGCAGTCGAACACCGTGTCGGCACCGCTGGCGGCTATGACCTCCGCCAGCCGCTCGCCGGTCGAGACGGCACCAAGGCCGTGCGCGGCGGCGAGCTCCGCCATCTGCTGCGGGCGAACGTCGCATAGGCCGACAACCTCGACATCGTCGAGTTGGCCGTAGTACTTCATGTACACGACGCGGCTGATCGAGATCGCGTTTTCCTCGAAGCCCTCTCCCTTGAGTTCCTCAATGAGCTCCTGCTCCAGGGCCTCCCAGGTCTGGGTGACCGGGGCGAGGTATTGGAGCTTCGTCTCGTCGTCGAGATCGGGCGTGATGACGGCACCCACGCTCTTATGTCGGCGGTGCGAGTAGTCCATGCAGGCGCCGCCCCAGGCGGAGAAACCGCCGGCGTGGGGCACCGTGCAGATGCCCTTCCAGGGCAGGTCGCTCGCGTAGCCGAGCAGATGGAGAGGCCCACCGCCGCCATAACCGAGCAGGATGTACTCGCGGATGTCGTGACCGACCATCAGCGCGTTGGCGAGGTGCTCGGTCATCATCACGTTCAGCAGATCCAAGCAGGTCTCCGCCGCTTCGTAGACGTCGAGACCGAGCGGGTCGGCCACCTTCTCCTCGACCGGCAGGCCGCGCTGCCTCAGGATATCTATGGTGGGGCGGAAGATCCGCCTGTAGCCCTTCACGTCGTCGCAATTGGCGACCAGACCCCAGGCGCTGTTGCCAACCCAGCCGAGGACGTGACTGCCGCCCTCAGGTCTCTCCGTCGCCCGCGGTTCGAAGTGCGCGATGTCGACGCCATCGGGAATTTCGATGTCCGGCGGAGGAATCTCCGCCACGCCAGAATAGATCGTGCCGAGTTTCCGGGAGGAGACCGAAACGGATCGCTAGGCGCGTATACGAGACGGGAAGTTTCGACGAGGCGCGCCCTGCACGGTACGGAATGTCGCACACTTTTTAACCATCTATATCCTCCTTTGGAATCCGAAAGCGGATTCGAAGGGTTGTCGAGAAAAAAGAATCCGGAAAGGGTTCTCATTCACCTGCCCAGCCCGGTATTCCACCCTGCTTACAGCTCTCTATCTGCAGTACGAGGGAACCCCTACGAAGAAAAATGAACCTACGGTTTTTCCACTT
>CAJWOB010000050.1 GCA_913043885.1 uncultured Spirochaetaceae bacterium
TAGTACGAGCTCGTGAAGTCGAGGGGCCAAACGCGCTGTTCTCGACTTCACGAGCGCATACTATGGCGTAGATTTCACGAGCTCTTCATATAGCCATGATGGCAGGCTCCATTGACGTTGATCGCTGTGTGACTATTTTGTCTGCAGGTACCTGCCCGAGCGGCTCGACGGCACGGGCCAGCCGGATGGCGTCCGGCACCAGCATGCCTGGCCCGCAGTCCAGCGCCAGGCCGACCCGGTCGCCGGTCACCTCCTTCATCGCCGTCGCACAGTCGACGATGTGCTGCAGGCCACGCTCGGTTAGCAGCCCGCGGTGGGGGTGAGGCACCGCCACATTGTCCGCTTCCTGGCTGGCACCCACCTCTCCGTAGAAGAAGTCGGGCACGTCATAAGGCATCCCGCTATGGAACGCGACGCCGCGTTTGATGATGGCGAAGCCCTCGGGCAGAGCCATGGTGCGGCGGATGTTATCCGCGTACGACTCGGGAGAGCTGTCGGCCATCGGGAAGTCGGAGTAGGTCTGGTAGACCCGCACCCGGTCGCGCACCTTGCCGCCCAACAGCTTGTACACCGGCACCCCGGCCGCCTTGCCGGCGATGTCCCACAACGCCATCTCGATGGCGCTAACGGCACTGCCCCACGGCTTGAATCCGCCGAGTCGGCGGATGCCCTGCATGACCCGCGCCACGTCGGTCGGATCCATACCGATGATGCGATCGCGGTAGAACAGCACCTGCGGCTTGACGTAGTGCTTCGACCTCTCGACCTCGCCGAAGCCGTCGAGACCCTCGTCGGTGACCACCCGCACCACGGGGTATCCGCCGATCACCGCACACTTCAAGTCGACAATCTTCATGGTCGAGGTAGACCGACGGTAGTGCTTTGTCCGGTCAGCGCCAACACTACGACGGATGACGCGAGCACAGTGCGTGGTCGTGCGAGAGAATCGAGTCCTGGTGCTGGAGCACCGTGAAGGTGACGACGGCTACTGGCTCCTGCCGGGAGGCGCCACCGCGGAGGGCGAGGAGCCCGCCGACGCCGCGCTGAGGGAGCTGGAGGAGGAGTGCCAGGTACGTGGCGAGCTGGTGAAGTTGCTCAGCTACAACAACTACAGTAAGCGCTTCCAGGAGTACTCATATCTGGTCGACATCGGTGATCAGCCCCCCGCTCTGGGGCAGGATCCGGAGCTGGCCGGCGAGGCGCAGATCCTCACCGATCTACGATAGCTCACGCTTCGGGAGGTGCCGGAACGGGAAAGGTGCTACCTGTGGGCCACTGGCCTCATGGGCATCGCTGCCTTTCAGGCGGAGCTGCTGTCGTGGGGGAGCGATCTCAGCTACCCGGGGGATAGGGCAACGCGGTAGAGAGCCGGGCTCTACAGCATCGCGAAGAGCAGCAGCAACCCGATGGCGACGATAGCCACCGCGGACCCGTACTCGAGGACCACGGCGGCGGTACCGGCGGCACCGTCGGTCATCCGCGAGATGAGCGCGCTGCGGCCGACGACCACGGCACTCGAGATCGCCAGCATGGTGAGGAACCCACCGATAGAAACACCGACCACCAGGACCGCCATCAGACCGAGCACGTCGTTGGCCAGACCGTACACCAGCAGCACCGTGCTTACCGGGCAGGGGACCAGCCCGACCGACAGCCCCAGCATCCAGGGTTTGGCCAACCGATTGGGCTGAGCTGCGGACTCGTCATGGCGGTCGGCGGCGTGGCCGTGCCCATCGCCGTGGTCATGCCCACGATGTCGCAGGTGGTGGCTGAGCGCGTGCACCAGCTGGCCGACACCGAACGCGACTATGACGCCATAACTGATGATCTGAAGGATGCGCGGAGCGTCGCCTCGAAACGTCGGCAGCGTCACTCGCAGGATGACATAGCCCAGGAACACCACGGCGAATGCGGACAGGCTATCGACGACGTTGACGACGGCACTGTAAGCCACGGCGTGGCGGATGCGGGCCTTGCGCAAGGCGAAGTAGGAGAGCGCAAACGCCTTACCGTGCCCCGGGCCGGCGATGTGGACGATGCCGAACAGGACTGCCAGCAAGAATGCGCCGCCGGCAGCGAGCAGATCGGCACGATCGCGAACCGCGCCGCTCAGTGCCGCGATACCGCTCTGCAACCGATTGGACCACTCCAGTATGAAGGCAGGGGCGTTGCCCCGGTAGATCTGGCTACTCCGCTCGGCCGGCTGGCCGCCCCCCGCCCTGGTGTCGAATGGGTTCTGCGCGATCAGCGACTGGCTGGCCACCAGAAGCAGCGCCGCCGCCACTGAGCGACTAGCCAAGTGTCAAACGGACTCCAGCCACCTCGACGGTGCCCCAGCCGTCGGTCTCCCACGCCAGCGCATCGCGGGTGACGTGCACGGCGCGTGCCGTCGCCATAGCCACCCGCGCCTCGTCAAACGAGAACTGAATGAAGTAGCTCTGGTCGAACATAGCCAAGCCCACGCCCTCGACGTCGGTCCAGCTCAGATCCAGCGGCAGCGAGAAGCGGTAGATCATCTGGTCCTCGCGAATGCTCGCCTGGAAGTCCCTCGCTTCGGGGACGCTCACCCCCTGCCCGCCGACGCTAACCCGCACGTAGTACTCGACGTCGCGAAGATGCTGGAAGGCGTTGTCGTGCAAGGCCTGCGACTCTGCGGCAGAAATGCGACGGTCGTCGTCGAGGTCGTAGCTGTAGATCAGATCGGCACTGTTGAACGCGTCCATCACCCAGGTCACCTGCACGGCGGCAAGCCCGTCCTGGTCCATGCTCAGATCGAAGCTGCCGCTGATCCACATGTGTGGGTGGCCCACCGCGAGGGGAGCTGCGCCAAGTGCAAGCGCCGCGGCACACGCCCTCAGGACCCTTGAGTACCTCACTCCCCTATTGTCGTCGGGAGCTCGCCGTCAGTGAAGGGCGGCTCGGTGCCCCCGCGCTCGCCGCGCGGCGGCCGATGCGCGTCAGCTGCCGCCGTGGGACGAAACCCGACACCGGCTAACCAGCTGGCGAGCCCGCTCGCGTGTCGCGATAGCCTGCTGGTCACCTACTCCGATGGCGTCCTGCAGAGACTGCAGCACGTCGTAGTACAGCTGCCAGCCATCCTTCTCCTCGGTGAAGGCGGCGCCAAGCGTCGCGACCACGGCGGCCGGAGGACCCAGCAACGGCGCGAGACGACCGGCGGCGCTGTCCACGATCTCACATGCCTCGGCGACCGCCGACTCGTCTCGCCGTGACAGCAACCCGCTCACCCGCAGGACCAGACGTAGCGCCACGATTGTGACCGGGATGTCACTGGCAAAGCAGCCGGTAAAGGGATCGATGGTCTCCTTGATGCGCGCCTCGTCCCACGGCAGCGCACGCAGGTAGTAGGAGTAGAGCAGCGTCCGCTCCAGGTCACCGACGAACCGCCCCACCTGTGCCGCTTCTATGGCGTCGCCGGCAAACGCCTCCTTGTCGTGGCGCATCACCAACCCGGCGCTGTGCAGGTAGCGCAGCGGCGCCGAGCCGGCAAACAGCACCGACAGCAGATAGCCCTGATCCTCGGCCCGTCCGAAGAAGCTCGGGACGAACGGACGATGCCGCCGCAGGGCGTCGACCAGGATGCCGTTGGTGCCACCGGTTACGTGGATGCGTTGTAGGCGCGGAGGCGGCGAAAGCGACTCGTAAGGTCAGCTGTCTGTTCTCTCATGGTTCTCCTGGAACATAGCCGTTCAAGCCAGCACGTCGATGCGGGCGCCCTGATAGGGCGCACGCGGCGCTGACCGCGACGCCGGGGCCGACGCCGGCGTAAGCGCTGCGAACGCGGCTGGTTACCACCGCCAGCGCGACGTCGATCGAGGTCATCGAGCGGCGGCTACCTCCTCTCGCTCCAGGCCCAGCTCCCAGGCCAGCGCTCCCCGCAGGTTCGGTTCCTGGAAAGTGAATCCCAGGTCCTGCAACCGCTGCGGCGAAACCGACTGGCCCCGCACCGCAAGCTCGACGCCCATCTCTCCCATCGCAAGGCGGAGCGCGAACCCGGGCACCGGCGCCAGCGCCGGGCGCCGGACCAACGATGCCAACTCTTTGGTGAACGCTCGGTTGTCGACCTGCTCTGGGCCGACCAGGTTATAGGGGCCGCTGGCGGAGGGATGCTGGATGAGGAAGGCGATGGCGCCCACCACGTCGTCGAGACCTATCCAGCACAATGGCTGTCGCCCGCCGGCGACCACGCCGCCGAGTCCCAGGCGAAACAGCGGCAGCAGCCGACCGAGCAGCGACGATCCCGGATCGAGCACCACCCCGGTGCGCCCGTGCACCACCCGAATACCGGCCTCTCTAGCAGGGTCGGCGGCGGCCTCCCAGTCGCGACACACCTCGGCCAGGAACCCCTCACCGAGCGGGGCATCCTCGCCCAGCGGCGGCGGTGGATCTCCCGCCACACTGCCGTAGTAGCCCACCGCCGACTGCGAGTAGAACACCTTCGGTGGGTAGCGCAGCCCGGCGAGGGTACGTGCCAGCAGCGCGGTCGTGGCAACGCGGCTGGTGACGATCGCCTCCCGTCGACGGCGGGTCCAGCGACCGCCACCGATGTTCTCCCCCGACAGACTGACCACCGCATCGAAGCCCTCCAGCAGCTCCGGGTTGGGTATCTCGTGCGCGGGGTTCCACTCGATCTCGAAAGGCGACTCCGGCTTGCGACGTACCAGGCGCACCACCTCGTGCCCACCCGTGGTGAGGAATGCCGCCAGCGCCGTGCCGATCACGCCGGAGGCGCCGCCAATCAACACCCGCAGCCGCTGCGACGAGCTGTGCCGCGCCAGGTCCCGTGCCACCCGCTGATGCCGGTACCAGAAGGTCCGCTCCAGTATCTTGCGAGTTCGCTTTGCCCCTACCAGCGAGGAGAGCCCACCGATCTGGTAGGTGACCGCGTCGCGCATCCGAGCACCCGCGGGATCGTCTTGGAAGCTGTGCACGTGCTCCCAGCTCCGATACGGACCGCTCACCTGCGTGTCGCGAAACTCTTCTGGCGGACGCGTCCCCTGGTGCTGGAGCTGCCAGGTCGCATGAAATGGTCCGCGGCGGAGACGCACGGTAACCCCGTCGCCTTCGCCTATCGTTCCGCGCTGGTCGATGATCTCCAGGCGCTCCCACGGCGGTGCGAGCCGTTGGAACGCGCCGGGGCGGGAGTGCCAATCGAAGGTGGCCTGCTGTGAGGCGGGGACGATCGACTCGTAGTCGAGCTGATGCGAAATGCTCACGCGTGGTCGCTCCCGTTTGAAAGCTGCTCAAGCAGCGACACCAGGTCGCCGATTCCGGCGACGCGGCGCACGTTGCGAGGGGGCTGGTGGGTGGTGAACAGCGAGGGCGCTGCTTCCCCGCCAACCACGACGGTGAGTCGTGGCGGCGCAAGCTCAGCCACGCGGAGGATCTCCGGGCCTGCATCTTGCGAGCCCAGCGAAATGGAGGCACTCAGCAGCAGCGCTCTGGCGTCGGCGGTTGCGGCAAGCTGCGCCAGCTCCTGCGACGGTAGGCTGGGGCCGGCGTACATTGTCCGCCAGCCGCTGGCGGCGGCGGCGATGGCGGCGCTCAGGGCCCCCAACTCGTGCAGCTGGTCGCGGGGCGTAGCCGCAATGGCGACGGGTGCTTCTTCGCTCGCCGGCATCGACGCCAGGAGGTTGGTCAGATTGGAGCGCACCACGATCGAGGCGAGGTGCTCATGGTAGATCCGGAGTGAGCCGTCGTGCCAGCGCTCCCCGATAGCGATCATGAGTGGCTCTACGATGCGCGACAGGAAGTCGAGCGGGCCGAACCTGCTCGAGGCAAGCGACAGCTGGGTGGACAAGCCACGCTGATCGGCGCTGTCGACGGCGGCAAGGGCTCGAGCGATCAACTCGGCCGACTCCGACTCCACCTCTTCGGCCGATCGTAGGCGAGCGTTCTCTACCGGCAGCTCCTCCGCGGCGGCAACCAACTCGCGCAGCTGTCCGTCATCGAGCTTGGCAACCTGGCTTATGCGATAGCCGACGCTCGTCGCCTGATGCAGCAGCCGGAGCCGCGCTACCTCCGCGTCGGTGTAGAGGCGTCGATTGCCGTCGGAGCGCTCCGGGCTTATCGCCGCGTAGCGACGCTCCCACATCCGGATGAGATGTGTGGAAACGCCGGAGCGCAGCGCCGCCGTCGAGATGGGAAATGCGACCATGTATAGAATATGTCCGCATATCATCTAATACGCAACCACATCATGACCAGATAGTGTCTCGATATTAAGCAGAGATTGCAGCGTATCGCCAAGCCATCGCAATATTGTCTCAAATTGACCTTGACGATTTCTCCACATATACGATACGCCTCTACACCGAGAGGCAAGAAGTTGAACACAGACGAGTCACTCAGCATCTATATGAAGGAGATCGGATCCATTCCGGTCCTGACCCGCGAGCAGGAGCAGCAGCTAAGCCAAAGGGCACGCGCCGGCGAGGCCACAGCGCGCGACGCGCTCATCCACCACAACCTCAGGTTCGTGGTCAGCGCCGCCCGTCACTATCGGAACGCGGAGCTCACGCTCCTCGACCTCATCGAGGAAGGAAACGTCGGCCTGATGAGGGCGGTCGAGAAGTTCGACCCGGACGCTGGCTACAAGTTCACCACCTACGCAGTTTGGTGGATCCGGCAGGCGATCCAGTCGGCGCTGGACAGCAAGACTCAGGCGATCCGCATCCCCGCCGAGAGACGGCAGGAGATGCGGCGCCTGCGCACCGTCGCGGAGGAGCACCACGATCGTTTCGGACGGGAGCCGTCCGTTGCCTACCTGGCGTCGGCGACCGGCACCGCTGCCGAGCGGGTGGAGAGCCTGCTGGCCACGCCGCGGGTGAGCAGCTCTATTGATGGAGCAACCGGCGATGATCCCCCTCTGTCGGGTCAGATTGCCGACGACACCGCCAGTCCCGAAGTCAGCACGCTGGCGAAGCTATCCAAGGCCGCGGCGCGGTCGATGTTGCGTCACGTGTCCGGCCGTCAGGCCTATGTCCTCAGGCGCCGTTTCGGGCTCGATGGCGCCCAAGCAGCGACCCTCCGGCAGATCGGAGACGACCTGGGCCTAAGCCGCGAGCGCGTAAGGCAGATAGAGCGCGAGGCACTCGGCACCCTCCGCGTCCGCTTCTCTGGCATGGAGGAACTGAGCGTTGCGTAAGCACATAATTAGCGTGGTGGCACTTCTGGCCACCCTTAGCACAGGAGCGTTCGCTCAGTCGGCTGGCCTGTTGACGCCGATAGACTCGGACCTGGAGCTCTCCGCCACGGTGGAGCTGGGCATGATCGACGTGTACTCCAACGTCTTGCAGCAGGGTCAGAACGGGACTGCATTCGAGTATGTGACACAGGGGGGCCAGGACATCCTGTTTCGCTTTGCCCGCGCCTCGGTGGAGCTCGGCTGGCGCAATCGGCACTCGGTGGTGCTGCTCATCCAGCCACTCGACGTGCGCACCCAGGCACTCCTCGACGAGGACATCATCGTCGACGGGCTGACCTTTCCGTCGGGGACCGCGATGGACCTCAGGTACGGCTTCGACTTCTATCGCCTCAGCTACCTGTTCGACCTGCTGCCTGAGCCCGAGCGCGAGCTCGCAATTGGCGTCTCGCTACAGGTGCGGGACGCGTCGATCAGCTTCGCGTCACAGGCCGGTGACCTGTTTCGCATCACCCAAGACGTCGGGCCGGTCCCGATCCTTAAGGCGCGCGGTCGCGCAGAATTCGGCGGCACGTTCGTCGGCTTCGAAGTAGACGGCTTCTACGCGGACGGGCGCTATATCTCCGGCTCGACCAACGACTTCATCGGCGCGATCGTGGACGCATCGCTGCGTGGCGGCATCCTACTGCGCAACGGTTTCGAGGCATTCCTCAATCTCCGCTACCTCGGCGGCGGTGCTCGCGGGGTCGAGGAGAATGACCCCGAGCCCGGCGACGGATTCACCGACAACTGGCTGCATGCCGGCGCGTTGACCGTGGGGGTGACCGTTCGTTGATGGCTGACAAATGGACGGCCGACCCGATCGGCCAGCTCGCCGGGAAAGTCGCGTCGCCGACGCGGGCACACGGCTGCCGGACTACCCGGTAACTGCCGCGATCCTCGATCACGTCGACGACGACACCCCCTACGTCAAGTACCGCGGACGGTTCTGGCAGCTGGTATTCCTGGGACACCTCGGGGCAGACCGGGCCAACCCTCGCGTCGCCCGCCTAGCCGACGCCGTAATGGCGGACGCGAGCTGGGTGCACGCCCGCGGAGGGCAGTGCCTCACCGCAAACATCCTTGCCGCCCTCAGGGCGGTCCTGGGTGTGCAGGCAGGTGACGTTGTGGGAGCCCATCGCCGAGTACCGCTCGCGCACGGCGGTAGAGTGATTGGGATTCGCCAGAGCGCTGGGGATCACGACCACCGGCGTCTGCTCACCGATATAGGCCTTCATCACCTGGTGAGCGGTGGTCGACCCACGCGGCGTGGTGTCCGGGCCCGGGACCGTACTGCCGCCGCCACGGATGACCAACTGCCCGCTCGGCAGATACCAACTCTCTTCCGCGAGCGACGTGGGCAGGGCTTCGGTTGCCAACACGCACACCTCCTCGGCAGCTAACATCGGTACGCGCCGCCGCTCGCCCCAATCTTGTTCTGAGCTTCAGCGGTGGCTAGTCTGGTGGTGTCGCTGGTGTGGGGAGTCCCGCCGTCTACTCCTGCGTCAGGAAGGGCCGCGGCGACCAACGGGCGCCGCAGCAGCCAGCAAGAGCTCTATTGCTCGCGCTCACCCAGGACAACGGTCGCCTCGACGAACAGAGGTTCGTCCTCCTCGAGGTCTGACATCGTCTGCATCACCCGGACGTTCGGGTACGGGCCGAGGAAGCCGGTGAGCTCCGCTGAAAACTCGGTCGGCCCACCTCCCGCTGGCCCTGACAGCTTCCCGCAGCCGATCCCGTGGAGACAGCCCGTCAACGTGTGGACCGCCTGCACGTTGGCACCCGTTGGCGTGAATGTGCCGCTGGCGACGGACTGATAGGCGAAGCTGACGCCCTTTCCTTCGAGAAAGCCGAGTACGGTGCAGTTATCGAGGATCCGATCCTCACCGTTTCGACGAGCGCATACGTCCGCGTTCACCGGGTCGGCGGATAGATCGAGCTGACCGCTGTACTGCGCTTCCGAAGGGGGCCCGCTGGCGCAGCCCGCGGCCAGCAGTAAGCCCACGGCACCGAAGACGAAGACCCCACGTATCGATTGATTCACTTGAACCTCCTGCGAGAAGGAGGGAGCGTGGGGCGTTAGGGATACATAGTCAGGACGAGAAACTCAGCTCCGTCGATTCAACCAGGCGCTCTCCCTCGAGACGGCCGCTGAGGCACGCCGCGCCAGGGAAGTTGCGAGTCCAGTGGATGACGCGGTTGCCCTCCGCCACACAATCGATCGAGCTGACGCGCTGGCCTTCGCCGTTCTCGTACCTGATCAGGGCGGACCGAATCAGTGCCGCTTTTCCATGACGACCGTACCGGTTGTGATGAACGTAATCGTCTGCGAGCACGTCGTTCAGCACGTCCTCCCGTCCATTCCGAAACGCATCCGAGAACCGATGATGAACGAGCCGATAGCTCCCAAGGGTCTCGACGGACTGCCGCAGCACGACGCCCCAGGGGTGGTCCACCCCGCGGATGCGCTCGACGGCCTCGTCCCTGGAGATCATCGACCTGCGAAGCGAGAGCCTTGCATCGTGGAGCCGCTTCTTGACCGTCGTAAGCAGCAAGCTGAGAGCGGCGCAGATCTCGCTCTGGCTAAGCTGGTCGAGGTAGAAGAGCCTGGTGACACCGCGCAGTGGCTCGGTGAGAGCCCGAATTGCCAGGCGCACCGCAGCGATCTCCTGTTGCCGAGACAGCTCCACGGCGAGAGCTTGCGGCTCCTGCGATAGAGACTCCTCGTCCCGCGTACGCTGCGACGATGCGCGCCGAGCGATGGTCCGCACCCAGCCACGGAATGCATGGGGCTCGCGCAGCTCATGCAACCTGGTGAGCGCGACGGCGAGTGCCTCCTGGGCCGCGTCCTCCGCGCGATGGATGTCGCGGACTCGCGCATACGCAGCGCTCACGCACATCTCCCAGTGCCTGGCAAAGATCTGGGACAGGGCGCGCTCGTCTCCGCGCTGCGCGGCCAGAATCAGCTCCGCGGTTCCGGAATGCTGTGACTGGTTCACTCCACGACGGGAGGCAGTCTACCAAGCAGAGTTTGGGTCGGGCGCGTGGTGCTTCCGGCGGCTCGCCGGGTTTCATCCAGCCGACGCGAAGAAGCCGAAGACCTCCTCGAGCGCGGCCGGTATCACCTGCACGCGACGCAGCTCGAAGGTCATCGTACCTCGCCGACGGTCGATGCAGCGAAGGCCCGGCGATAGGTCTGTTGGTAGGCTCGCACCGAGTCGTGGATCGGTGCGGCGTAGCCTCCGCCCAGCGTAATGGCCAGCGGCACCCCGGCGCGGCGACAGGCCGCCAGCACCAGATCGTCCCGGGCAGCCAAACCCGCCATAGTGAGGTCCAGCGTGCCGAGCCGGTCGCTGCCGAGCGGATCCACCCCGGCGTTGTAGATGACCAGCCCAAGCCCGGCGTCGATTGCCCGCGGCAGGCTGCTTCCCACCGCCTCCAGATACTCATCGTCGCCGGTGCGCGGTGGCAGCGGCACGTGGTGCAGCGGCAGCACCTTGCGGAACGGGAAGTTCTTTTCCCCGTAGATATCGAGGATGTAGGTATCCGGATCCCCTCCTATCAGGGACGCGTTGCCGTCCCCCTGGTGAACGTCGAGGTCGATTATCGCCAGCCGCTCGATCAGCCCCTCCGCGCGCAGCACGCCCACCGTCACCGCCGCATCGTTGAACACGCAGAAGCCGCTGCCGCGTTCGCGGTG
>CAJWOB010000051.1 GCA_913043885.1 uncultured Spirochaetaceae bacterium
GTTCATCGCCCCTGCCGCGTCCAGAAGCTTGATGATGGCCAGCGGCGTGCAGGGCAGGATGGCCTTGTGGCCGTCGGGATCAGTGCGCTGGTTGGCATAGAGGCGTGCCAGCGGCGTCCACTGCGACACACCCGTGGCGCCGTGGATCTGGAAGGCCGCGTCGGGGCCGCCCACAAAGGGCTCAATCGTGGCCGAGAAGGGCGTGCTGCTGGCCGCGGCAACGGCCGCCACCGCGGCGTCAGCCGCTCGGGCGGACGATGTCGCAGCTGCCGAAGGGCTCATGAGCCGCGGCTTCGCACTGGCCAGCGCGTGCGGCGACGAGACCGCGGCGTGGGAGCAGTGTGTGACCAGCGGTTGGGAAGGGGCGGCCAGCTGGCTGGTCGGTGCGCCTGGCCAGCCGCGCGGCTTTCTCGCGGCCGACGCCGTCGCCAACGTGTGGGCACGGGAGCGGCGTTCGCCGATCTTCCACCAGGCGCCGCTACTCCGCACCCACCTATCGGCGATCGGCTGGCACGGCAGGCTGGTGTTGACCAACGGGGTGTTCGACCTGCTGCACGTTGGCCATGTTCGTTCGCTGCAAGCCGCGAGGCGATTCGGCGACCTGCTGATCGTCGCCATCAATAGCGACCGGTCTACGACCTCGCTTCGCCGCACGACCGCTCAGCGCGAATTCGCCCGCGCCGAGCTGGTGGCAGCCCTTGCGTCGGTGGACTATGTGGTGTTGTTCGACGAACCCGACCCGCTCGCGGCTATCACCGAGCTACGACCTGCGGTGCTGGTGAAGGGTGGCGACTACCGTCCCGAGCAGGTGGTCGGCGGCGAGCTACTCGCTGCGTGGGGCGGTCGCGTGGTGGTCACCGGCTACGAGCCGGAGCACAGCAGCAGCGCCCTCGCGCGCAATGCGAGTCGGCGCCCGCGTGCCGCCGCGGCGGGCGGTCACCCCACTCCATCCAGCAGCTGACGGCACGCATCGACGACAGCGTCGATGGCGACTCCTTCTATTGTTGGCGCGCCCACGACCGCAACCGCGGGGCCGCGCGGTGCCCAGACGGCCGGGTCGGTGGCGCCGAACACCGCGACGGTTGGCACACCGAGAGCCGCGGCCAGGTGGCTGGTTCCCGAGTCGTTGCCCAGATAGCCGGCGCTGGTGGCAAGTAGCGCAGCCACCTCAGTTATCAGCAGCCGCCTCCATACGGTCGCGCCTGCCGGCAGCGCCTCCGTGACGCCCCGCTCCTCCTCGGCTGGCCCCAGCAGCCATGCGACGGCGGCGCCGCTCGCTGCGAGGGCGTCGGCGACGGCGAGGAACCGCTCCAACGGCCAGTTCTTGGCGGCGCTACCGCTCCCGGGAGCCACGACCCAACGCGCGACGTTCCCGCCATCGGCAGCTACGGTGGGCGGGGATCGGTGCGGCCGCCACTGCGGGCGTGGCGAGAGGTGCGGCGCCGCACCGGGGGAGTAGACTGTCTGCACCGCCTTCGCCGCCGCCGCCGCGTGGAAGTCGACGACGTGCAGGGAGCCATCCCCGGGGCGGGCCGAGTGGGCGTGCACGGCCATGCCACCGGCGCGGAGGGTGGTCGGCAGTGTGCTGGCCACGGCCGCGAAGACGAACGCGCGGCGGGCGGTCACCGCCGGGATACCCGGCGAGCCGACGTCGTAGCACGCGGTGATGGGCATGCCAGCCCCGCCGGCGAGCGTGCTGTGGGATGGCCGCGTCCAGAGCTCCAGTGGCCCGGAGCGGGAAAGAAGTTCCAGTGCGGGCAGGGCGGTGACGAAATCCCCGAGTGCGCCGGAGTGGTAGACGAGCACTGGCCGGTGGTTGTCACGTGGAAATCCCACAGTGGCGGAGCTAAGCTTAGTTCACCCCGCAGCGGGTGTGCGTCGCGACCCGCGGCGCTTTTTGGTATGGAGGCAACATGAAACGGCTCGTTCTAATAGCGCTGGCGTTACTGCTTGTACTGGCGACGCCACTGGCGGCGCAGAACTTTGACTTGGGCGGCTTCTCGGACAGCTTCGAGACCCTCTCGGCGGAGGTTGCCGGTGATCTGACGTTCAACTCGACGCTGGGACTCAACTGGTCCGACGGGCATATCGGCAATTTCCCCCACTTCGGTGTCGGCGTGACGGTTGGCGCAACGACGGTGCCTTTCGAAGCGGTCAACGCCGTGCTACAGGACACGGTCCGGATCAGCCTACCAGCCGAGATCGACACCCTCGCTCAGCAGTTCGGCATGCCCATTCCCGGGCTGATGGCCGAGGCACGGCTGGGTGGCTTCGGTATCCCGTTCGATATCGGCGTCAAGTACGGCGAGTTCCTCCCCGAGTTCGAAGCGCTGGTCAATCTGCAGAATATAGGGCTCACCCTCGACTATCTGGTGGCTGGCGCCGATGTGCGCTTCCGGCTGGTCGAGGAGAGCGGCCTCGTTCCGCTGATCTCGGTCGGCGGTGGCGTCAACTACATGGAGGGCGGCATCGGCCTCACCGGCTTGCTGGGTAGCCCACAGCAGATCGAAATCGATCTGTCACCTTTCCCCAACGTCCTGCTGGAGATGGACGATCCGAGCTTCAACTTCACCTGGAGTGCGTTCACCATCGACCTTAAGGCACAGGTCAGCAAGAATCTGTGGATCGTCACCCCGTACGCCGGGTTCGGCGCATCGCTCGGCAGCACCACCGTCGGCGGTGGCCTGTCCGCGCCAAACTTCACCATCGACGGTAACGAGGCCAACCCGGCGGAGATCGAGCAGCTGCTGCAGGATCTGGAGGACGCGAACTTCGAGGTACCGGAGGAAACGTTCAGTGCCGAGGGCTTCAATCTCCAGGCCGTAACGGATGGCTGGTCATTCCGTGCCTACGGTGGCCTGTCCCTGAACCTGTTCTTCATCCGCACCGACATCACGGCGATGTACGACATCGCCAGTGGTGCGCTAGGCGGCAGTGTGAACCTACGGTTCCAGATCTAGCGACCGGATAGTCGTCGCGGCCCCGTCTCGTTCAGAGAGCGGGGCCGCACTTCATTTTGCGTGCGCTATTCGTCAACGTGCTCCGCGGCGCCGCCCTGGGCATCGTGGAGCTCGTGCCGGGAGTCAGCGGCGGTACCCTCGCTCTGGTGCTGGGCATATACCGCCGCCTGGTGGAAGCGGTCGGCCGCATCCTAGATCTGCTACGCGCGCTGTTCGGTGGCGGCCAGGTGATAGCGACCGCGCGCCAGGTTCCGTGGGCGTTCATCGGCGCTCTGATTGCCGGCATGGCGCCGGCGATGCTGGCATTCAGCCGCGTCGTCGACGTCCTCATCGAGCGCTACCCCGCCGAACTGCTCGGCTTCTTCTTCGCCGCGGTGCTAGTTTCCAGCCTGCTGCCACTGCGACGCGTCGCTCACTGGGGGCCCGGCGAGCTGACCGCCGCCGTCGCCGCGGCGGCCACCTTCCTCCTGCTCGGCCTCGGGAGCCCACCGGAGGATGCCGCACCCCCTGAGCTCTGGTTCCTGGCTGTGTCAGGGGTGATCTCGGCGTCGGTAATGATTCTGCCGGGGGTGAGTGGTTCGTTCATGCTACTGATGCTGGGCCCCTACCCCTACGTGATCGCCCAGCTGCGGACCATCCCCGATAGCGCCGCCTGGGTACCGCTGCTGACGTACGCCGCAGGGGCCGCCCTCGGCGTCGCGCTGGTGTCCGGCGGGCTGCGCAGGCTTTTGGCCCGCGCGCCAACGGTCACCTACGCTGCACTGGCGGGCCTGATGATCGGCTCCCTGCGCCGGTTGTGGCCGTTCCTGGCCGATCCTGAAGGCGCAGCCGCGAGTCACAATCTCGCCACCGCGCCGCGCCTACCGCTGGCGGAGCTCGGGACTTTGCCGCAGGGCGCGCTGCTGCCAATAGTCGTCGCGACAGCGTTGGGTGCCACGGTAGCCGCGGTTGGGGTCTGGTTGGCGCATCCTCGCGGCGCTACCGCCGACCCCCACGACGCGTAGCGGTGTCGCCCACACTGGCCGCCATCCTTATCGCGGTTGGCGCCTACACCGTCCTCGACGTCTCCAAGGTGTACCAGCGCAAGGGGCTGGCCCTGAAACTGACCGCTCCCACGAAGGGCTGGACGCTGTGGGTGTTCGCCACCATCGCCACACTGACGCCGCCGCTTGCGGTGCAGTTCGCGGTGTGGCTCAGCAATCTGAGCCTGGTAGGCGCCATGGCCGGCACCGGCCTGGCCGCCGTGGCCATGTACTCGCGGTTGGTCAATGGCGAGGTACTCGGGTTCTACCGGCGCGTCGGCGTGGTGGTGATCATGGGCGCCACCTGGCTGATCGGCTGGTACGGGGAAGTACCCCCCACTCGCGCGTCGTTGGGCCTGCTGTGGATCGTCCTCGGCGCCGCCTGTGTCCTGTTCGGCGTCGCTTGGGCACTGGTGTACGGCAGCAGATCTGGGACCGGTCCCACCATCGCCGCATTCGCCGGGACGTTGAGCGGGTTCGTGACCGTGTTCCAGGAGGCGGCGACGACCGGGGACGCTCAGAGCTTCTCACTGGCCGCGGCGCTCAACGCCATGAGCGAGCGGCTCGGCATCATGGAGTCGTCGCTCGTCGAGGGCGCCATCGGCACCATCGGCAACCCCTACGGCGCCGCGTGGATCCTGCTGTCGTGGGCCAGCTTCTTCGTCCTGCAGTTCTCCTATCGCTGGGGAACCGTCACGTTCATCATGCCGGCCTTTACGGCGACCATGGTACTCGTGCCGGTCCTGGGAGGGGTGGTGCTGTTCGGCGAGGGCCTTCCACTGCTGGCGTGGCTGGGAGTCCTGCTGATGACAGGCGGGGTGGTGCTGACCAGCGTCGAGGGACGTCCGGATCCGGACCTCGACGAGCTGCGCTTCCTCGGGCGCCTCAAGCGCCAGGACCCATCGGCCAAGGACGTGTCGGCCACCTCGCCGGCTGCCCAGGATCAGGGCGGTCAGGCACCGCGACCGCGGTCGAGCTCCCCACCCATATCGTCGAACGACGCATAGTGCATCGAGTAGAGGCTGGCGTACAGGCTATCGGCGGTCACCAGCTCTTTGTGGCTGCCTCGCTCGACGATGCGTCCCTCCTGCAACACCAGAATGCGGTCGGCTTTGCGGACCGTGGCCAGCCGGTGGGCAATGACCAGCGCGGTTCGCCCGACCAACAACCGCTGGAGCGCCCGCTGAATTTCCAACTCGGTGTAGCTGTCAACGTTGGCGGTGGCCTCGTCGAGAATGAGGATGCGGGTGTCGGCGACGATGGCGCGGGCGAAGCTGATCAGCTGGCGCTGCCCGAGCGACAGGTTGCTTCCCCGCTGTTCCAGCACGGTGCGGTAGCCCGCTGGCAGGCGCGAGATGAAGTCGTGGGCGCCGACAATGGCGGCCGCCCGCTCGATCTCCTCTCGGCCCACTCCCTCGGCCGCGTAGCGGATATTCTCTTCGATGGTTCCGGTGAACAGGAATGGTTCCTGCAGGACCATGCCGATGTGACGTCCGAGCGAGCGTTGCGTGACTTCGCGAACGTCGCGGCCGCCGACATACACTGTTCCCGCATCCACATCGTAGAAGCGGTGCAGTAACGCGGTGATGCTAGTCTTGCCGGAGCCGGTGGGCCCTACCAAGGCCACCGTCTCGCCAGTGCCGACCTCGAAGCTGATGTCGTGGAGCACCGGCTCGTTGGGCAGATACCCAAAGGTGACGCCATCGAAGCGAATGGTTGGCTCGATCGACTCGGGGTCGGCGGCGTTCGGGCGATCCTCGATCTGGAACGGCACATCCATGACTTCGAAGATGCGCTGCCCGGAGGCCATCGCCCGCTGCATGATGCTGTACTGAATGGTGACGGCCCTGATCGGCGCAAAGAAGCGCTGCACGTAGAAGATGAAGGCGATCAGGACGCCCAGCTCCAGCGACGCGCCGATTACCGAGGCCCCCCCGACCACCACGATCGCCGCGATGGCGATGCCGGACAGGGTGTCGACGATGGGGATCATCATGGCGGAGAACTGCGACGAGCGGGCATGGCTGGCGAAGTTGGCGAACGCCTTCTCGTCGTAGAGGTCGAAGTTCACCTTTTCCCTGCCCATCTCCTGGATCAGGCGCACGCCGTTGATGCTCTCGGCCAGCGCCCCGTTGGCGATGGAGCTGGTCTCCCGCGCCCGCAGGAAGGCGCGCCGCGCCGGCGGCAGCCAGAGGGCGCGCACTATCAGCAGGACCGGCACGATCGCCATTACCAATAGTCCCAGCTGCCAGTGCAGGACGATGAGGATGGCGATGATGCCCAGCAGCAGCACCACGTCGCCGATGGCGAATACCGTGGACTCGAGGAACTCCTGCAGCGAAGCGACATCTCCCTGCAGCCGGGACATCAGCCGCCCCACCTCGGTGCGGTCCATGAACGCCAGTGCCACGAACTGTAGGTGGAAGAACATGGCCCGGCGCAGGTCGAACAGCACCCGTTCGGCGACGATCTGGGTGATCCACTCCTGCAACCAGTTGGCCGCGAAGTTGATGGCGATCATCACCCCGAACACGATGCCGGCCACGCCCAGCACACGGCGACTTGCCTGCGCCGCCAACAGGCCGTCGTCGATGGCGGCGCGGATGATGAGTGGCAGCGCCATCTGGGTGAGGGTGAACACCAGCACCGCCGCGAGAGCCACCAGCAGCTGCCGACGGTAGGGCGCCACATACGCCATGAAGCGGCGCACCACGCGGCCGTCGAAAGCGCGCCCGAACATCTGTTCGTCGGCGCTCACCTCCGAGCCCACCACCGCCAGCGGCGGCGGCGGCTCCGGCTCGCTGCCGCGCAGCCGGGCGCGCATGCGCCGTCCGATGCGGTCGCTGCTGCTGCTGCGGTCGCCGGGGCTGCTGCCCTCGCTGCTGTGGTCGCTCATGAATCGGCCTTCCTGGTCTGCAGCTCGAACAGGGCCGCGTAGCGGCCGCCCTCTGCCACCAGCTCGTCGTGGCTGCCCTCCTCGACGATGCGCCCGCCGTCCATGAACAGAATACGGTCGGCATGCATCAGCGAGCTGAGCCGGTGTGCAATGATGATCGTGGCGCAGTCGGCGGTTTGCTCACGGAGTGCACGCCTGATGCGCTGCTCGGTGCCGGCGTCGACCGCGGCGGTGGAGTCGTCGAACACCACCACTGCGGGCTTGAGCATGACCCCGCGGGCGATGGCAAGCCGCTGTCGCTGGCCACCCGACAGCGACACGCCGCGCTCGCCGACGAGCGTCCGGTACTGCATCGGCAGCCGATCGATGTAGCTGCTCAGCTGTGCCGATGAGGTGGCGTGGGTAATGCGCTCCCGCACTGCCCATGGGTCGCCGTAGGCGACATTGGTCTCGACGCTGGCGGTGAACACGAAGCTGTCCTGCTGAATGACGCCGACTGCGCGCCGCAGCGACGCGAGGGTGACGTCACGAACGTCGGCGCCGTCGATGCTTATCGAGCCACCGTCCACGTCGTAGAACCGGGCGACGAGGTGGGCGATGGTGGACTTACCGGCCCCGGGTGGACCGACGATGCCGACGGTCTGCCCGCGGGCCACCTGGAAGCTCACTCCCGCCAGCGCCGGAACCTGCCCGTCGTCGGTGGGGTAGGCGAAACGCACCTCGTCGAAGCGCAGCAGGCCTCGGTCGACTTTCAGCGGTGTGGCTGTAGGGCGGTCGGCGATGTCGGGCTCGTGGTCCAGGACCTCGAACACCCGCTGGCCAGATGAGGAGGCGCGAGCGGTGGCGTTCACCAGGTTGCCGATCTGCCGCACCGGCTGTTGCAGGATGGTCATGAACGCAAGGAACTCGGTGAGCTGGCCGACGCTGAGCGTACCGCCCAGTACCTGCAGGCCGCCGACCACCAGCACGCCGCCCATCGCCAGGTAGTACAGGAAGGTCATCCAGGTGCCGTGATTGACCCGCACGCGTACCCGCCGTTCTACCAGCCGATACGCGCGCTGCGATGCGCGGTCGAACTTGCCCATTTCGTGCGGCTGCGACGAGAACGCGCGGACCACCCGAATGCCGGTGAGATTCTCGTCCATCACCCGGGTAAGCACCGACATGCGCCGCTGCAGCTGGTACCACATCTCCCGCAGGCGCAGGCGGGACGATGACGCCAGCCACGCCACCACCGGCACGAAGCTGAGCGCGATTGCGCTCAGCACCACGTCGGTCCTCATGAGGAGATACGCGCCCGCCCCGAGCAGCACGCCCAAATAGATGATGCGGAGCACCGCCTGATTGATGAAGTAGCGAACGCCTTCGATGTCGAGCAGGCCGCGGGTCATCAGGTCGCCGGTGTGCACGCGGTCGTGGAAGGAGTAGCTGAGCCGCTGCAGCGCGACGTAATAGCGCAGCCGCAATCGGTAGGCGATCGCCTGGCCGATTACCTCTCCCTGCTGGGTGTGCAGCATCAGCAGCAGCCCGCGTAGCGAGCTGGCGGCGAACAAGATTACCGCCGCCACCAGCAGACCGCCGCGCCCCTCGTCCCACGTGGCGCCGCTGGCCAGCAGGGCGAAGATGTGATCGACCGCATCGCCGATAAAGCGGGGCACCAGCAGCTGGACAACACCGGCCGCCAGCGTGGCCGTGCCGGCGATCGCCATGCGCACCGGGTGGGCGAGGGCCATCCGCAGGATGCGGGCAATGACGTTTGCGCTGGTGCGCAGGTCGACGATCTTCTGTTCTGAGTCGAGCACGAATGACCGGGCTCACCCATGGTAGCACGCCCAGCTCGGTCCGACCGGGACGGGTACACTCGACCCGATGAGCGACCCCAACTGCATCTTCTGCAAGATCGTTGCCGGTGACCTGCCGGCAGCCCGTGTGGCAGAAACCGACCAGGCACTGGCCTTCCTCGACCTGGTGCAGCCGCGCCCCGGTCATGTGCTGGTCATACCCAAGGCCCACTACCGCGATCTGCTGGAGATGCCCGAGGAGCTGGCCGTTGCCGCGATGCGGCTGACCCACCGGATCGCCGGCGCCATCACGACTGCGCTGGCGCCGGAGGGCCTCAGCGTCGCGCAGTGGAACGGCGCCGCGGCCGGGCAGGAGGTGATGCACATGCACATCCACCTGCAGCCGCGGGAGTCGGGCGACGGCCTGTTGCGCTACTACGGCGCGGCCGGGCCACCGGCGCCGAGCTCTGGCGATGAGCTGCAGGCGCTGGCGCAGCGGATCCGCGGAGGACTGACCGGATGAGCACGGGGTCCTTCGGCGACTATCAACGCCAGTCGCGCAGCACCTGGAACCTGGTGCGCACCGACCACCCTATCGTCTACCCCACGCTCGGCCTCACCAACGAGGCGGGCGAAGTAGCGGGCAAGGTCAAGAAGATCTTCCGCGACAAGGACGGCACCATCAGCGACGCCGACCGTGACGCGTTGCGCAGCGAGCTTGGCGACGTGCTGTGGTACCTCACCCAGATATGCACCGACCTGGGCATTACGCTGCAGGAAGTGGCGGACGAGAATCTGCGCAAGTTGGCCGCCCGCGCATCGCGCGGTACGCTCGGTGGCGAGGGAGATGGGCGATGAAGATGCTTCTCGGTGACAGTTGGGTAGATCGCGACGAGCGGATCGATGTGATCCACCCCTTCGACGGCAGCACCGTGGATACGGTGCCCAAGGCGACGCTGGACGATGTCGCTACCGCGTTGGCGGCCGCCGAGCGCGGTGCCGCGGCGATGCGGGCGCTCACCGGCTACCAGCGCTTTCAGATCGTGGACCGGGTTGCGGACCTGATGCGGGAGAACGCCGAGGACCTGGCGCGGACCATCACGCTGGAGGAGGGCAAGATCCTGGCCGAGGGGCGCCTCGAGGTGGATCGCGCGACCGAGATTATCGCGCTGTCCGCGGAGGAGGCGAAGCGCCTCGGCGGTGAGGTGGTGCCGCTGGATGGCGCTCCGGGTGTCGACGGTCGGCTCGGGTTCACCGTGCGCGTGCCCTGCGGCGTGGTGGTGGCCATCAGCCCGTTCAACTTCCCCCTCCACCTGGTGTGCCACAAGATCGGGCCGGCGATTGCCGCCGGCAACGCCTGCATCCTGAAGCCGGCAACCGACACGCCGCTGTCGGCGCTGAAGATGGTGGAGCTGTTCCTCGAGGCCGGTACGCCACCGGAGGCACTACAGTGCCTTACCGGTCCAGGCGGCGCGTTGGGCAGCGCCCTGTGCAGCGATCCTCGGGTCCGCAAGATCACCTTTACCGGCAGCCGCGACGTCGGCGAGCGGATTACCAACGCCGCCGGCCTGAAGCGGGTGACCATGGAGCTGGGATCGAACTCGCCGTTGATCGTAATGCCGGACGCCGACCCCGAGCTGGTGGCCAAGACCGCCGTCGGCACCAGCTTCGCCAACGCCGGGCAAGCGTGCATCTCGACGCAGCGCATCATCGCTCACCGCGACATCTACGCGGACCTGGTGGGCTCCCTGGGCGCCGCCACCGAGGGGCTTACCCTTGGCAACCCGCTGGAGGAGGGCGTGGACATCGCCATCCAGGTGGGGCAGCCGCAGGATTCGACCCTGATCGCGCGCAAACTGTTCGAGAGTGGCCGGCGCCTGTGCGCCAGTCCGTCCTATCTGGCCGCGCACGGCGTGCCGCGCAGCGTGGCCGAGCTGGAGGGGCATCGGGCGATCCTCCTGCAGCACGATGCGCCGCGTTACTGGCCGCTGCTGGGCGAGAACCTGCCCTGCCAGCGGGTGATGACATGGAGGTTTTTACGAATTCCGAGATGGCGCGGAAGGGGCGGGAAGGTGTGATGGAGTTTCTTCTTATCAACCATCCGCTCGATTGTCCGATATGCGATCAGGGCGGCGAATGCGACCTTCAAGATCAGGCAATGGGCTTTGGCCATGCCGGCAGTCGC
>CAJWOB010000052.1 GCA_913043885.1 uncultured Spirochaetaceae bacterium
GGCGGGGAGCAGCCCGCACAGACAAGCCGGTACGCGTTGTCGTCCCAGAGGCTGGAGCCGGCCAGATCGCGCTCCTGCCCGCATAGCGGGTGGATAGGGCGAGAGGGTTCTCCCCCACTATCCGCCCTGTATGCGGACAGCGGCGGACACCGCCCCGCGTGCCCTCGGACCCCGCGGGCCGGAAACTAGCCTGCCGCCACGCGGCTGTGGGCGAGTGCGCCCGTGCCTGCTCGGCGTCTAGCGACGATCTACGGCTTGCGCTCGACAGCGAGAGCGCGTCACCATGGCCCGAGGGGCAGGCCGGCGCATCGCCGTCGCCGTGCGCGGGTGAGGTGGTTCGCCGTCTTGCCCGTGCCGGCTCGAGGGAGGAAAGTCCGGGCTCCACAGGGTAGGGCGCCGGGTAACTCCCGGGCCGGTCGACAGGCCGGACAGACAGTGCCACAGAAAAGATACCGCGGAGCCGGAAACCGCAGCTTGCTGCGGCTCGCCGACGACGTAAGGGTGAAATGGTGGGGTAAGAGCCCACCGCGCTACCGGCAACGGCAGCGGCACGGTAAACCTCGCCTGGAGCAAGGCCGAGCAGCGGCAGGGTACCCGCCCGTTGGATAGCCGCGGGTAGGCCGCTCGAGCGGCGTGGCAACACGTCGCCTAGATAGATGATGCGCACCGTGGCCTCGGGTCGCGGCACAGAACCCGGCTTACAGGCCTGCCCCTCCTTGTTCGCTGCGCTTGGCGCGAGCGGCGGCCGATGACTCCGAGGCACTAGCCGACTAATATAGATGGGGATGCGGCCCCACTCCCGGCCGATCGATGCTTCTCGACCACGCACGCTATAACTACACCCGGCGCAAGGCTCGCGGCGATCGTTTCCCCCGCCTGATCTTCGTCCTGCTGGTCGCGGTGGCGGTCACGATCGCCCTGGTGCTGCTTCCGGTGGGACCTTGGGTAGGCGCGCTCTTCGACAACACGCCCGAACCCTCCCTGGTACAACTACTCAACGCCGGTCAGTACGCCGAAGTGGCTGACCAGTCTGCCGCGACCCTTGCCTCCGACCCGCTCGACGCCGAGGCGCTGGTGCTCGGTGGCATCGCACATTTCTACTTGGCAGTGTCCGAGGTGGCTGCCGAGGAACGCGATCGCCGGCTCAATCGGTCCATCGCCCTACTTCGCCGCGCCCGACTCGACGAGGAGTTGCCCTACGAGCCACTGACCGCCTACGTGTTGGGGAGCGTATACTTTCAAAAGGGCCGCTACTACGACGACCTTAGCGTCAAGTATCTGCTCGAATCGCTCGAAAAGGGATATGAAGGGGCGGATACTCACGAATACCTCGGCATGGCGTACGAGCGCCTCGAGCAGGTGTCTGACGCCTTGCACCATTTTGAACTGGCCATCGACAAACGACCCACCGACCTCCTGTACCTCTCGGTTGGGCAGATCCATCGTCGCCTGGAGAGGTTCAGCGCCGCTGCCACGGCGCTGGACATGGCGATCGAGCTCAGCACGGAGCCAAGCAGCGAGCTGCAGGCTCGGTTCATGCTTGGGGAGGTCTATCTGGCCCTGGAGAGATTCGACGAGGCGGCGAACGAGTTCAGTCATATACTGGAGCTCGCCCCCGGATCTGCGGACGCGCACGTCTTCCTCGGAGACGCGCAGCTGGGTATGGGCGATCCAGTGGCAGCCCGCGCGGAGTGGCGGCGCGCGCGGAACATCGACGTCAATCACCACGGCGCCAACCTCAGGCTGCGCTCGTGACCCCTGGACATCCTGCTTCGAGGCGGACCATGGCATCAGCTGAGCTTGTGCGGGAGCAACATTCGTAATGGGCATTTTCGGCAATATCGCCATGGACATCGGTATCGATCTCGGCACGTGCAACACCCTGGTTCACGTCAAGGGCAAGGGCATAGTGCTCTCTGAGCCGTCGGTAGTGGCCGTGGAGCTCGGCACCAAGGCCGTGGTGGCGGTGGGTGCCGACGCCAAGCGGATGCTGTGGAAGACGCCGGAAAACATCACCGCCATCCGCCCGATGCAGGACGGCGTAATCGCCGACTTCGAGCACACCGAGAAGATGATCCGCTACTTCATCGACCGGGTAACCCAGCGCCGCTGGTTGGTGAAGCCGCGCATGGTAATCGGCATCCCGGCATCGATTACCGAGGTGGAGCGGCGGGCCGTGCGCGAGAGCGCGGAGCAGGCGGGTGCCCGGGAGGTCTATCTAATCGAGGAGTCGATGGCAGCCGCTATCGGCGCCAACATGCCGGTGCTCGAGCCCGCCGGCCACATGATCTGCGACATCGGCGGCGGCACCACCGAGGTGTCGGTTATCTCCCTGGGCGGGATGGTGGTTTCGAGCGCCATCCGCATCGGCGGCGACGAGTTCGACGAGGCAATCATCAAACACGTGCGCACCGTCCACAACCTGATCATCGGCAAGGAAACCGCCGAGAACCTCAAGATCACCATCGGCAACGCGGCCCCCGACAAGAAGATCGAAAAGATGGAGATCATGGGGCGCGACGCAATCACCGGCCTGCCGCGGCGCCTCGAAATCGACTCGATCGAGGTCAGGGAGTCCCTATCCGAGTCCACCGGCGCCGTGGTGGAGGAGATCAAGCGCAACCTGGGCAAGACGCCGCCTGAGCTGGCGGCCGACATCATCGAGCGCGGCATCGTGATGACCGGCGGTGGGTCACTGCTCAAGGGCCTGCCGAAGCTTATTCAGAACGAGACCGGCGTGCCGGTGATCTTGGCCGAGAATCCGCTGCTGTGTGTGGCGCTCGGCGCCGGTAAGTTCTTGGAGAGCATGCGCGACAACGACCGCAAGTACTTCAACTTTCGGTCGTAGCGCCGACATCCCGATTCGGTCGGCGTGATTGCCGGTCGACAGTCGGGCGATCCACCACGCGTCGACGTGCAGGCCCCACCGGTTAACACATTCTTCTCCCGGCGCCGTACCGGGGTCAGCTTCATCGCTCTGGTGGCGGTGAGCGTGGTGATGCTCGCTATCTCGGCCAACAGCGTAGCGGTCAATCCGGTACGTATCGGCCAATCGGTGGTCACCGGAGTCCTGTCCGTGTTTCGCGGTATCGGTGGGTTCTTTGGCGACACCTGGAACTCCATCGCCGAGCTACGCCGCGTGCGCCAGCAGCTCGAGCAGGCCCAGGCGCGGCTGGTCGCGCTGGAGCAGTTTCCCATCGACATAGTGGAGCTGCGCATCGAAAACGCGCAGCTGCGGGAACAACTGGGATTCGCCGACACTCTGACCGGTGAGTACCTGGCCGCCGTCGTCGTGGCCCGCGATCCGGGCAACTTGTTCTCCACGATTACTATCAACCGCGGGCAGCGTCATGGCGTCCGCGACGGTCTGGCCGTCGTGGCCCTGCAGGACGGCATTCAGGGGTTGGTGGGCAGGGTGAGCGGCGCTGCCAGCGGTACCAGTCAGGTACTTCCGATTACCGCCCGGGCATCGTTCGTGGCTGCGCGGCTCCGCGACACTCGGTATGACGGTTTGGTCGGCGGCGTGGGTACGACTGCCGACATGCTCCTGCTAGAGCACGTCAACCAAGCCGCCCGCGATGCGATTAGCTTCGGAGAGGTGGTGAGCACGTCCGGCCTCGGCGGGAGATATCCACCGGGCTTGCAGATCGGCAGGGTGAGGGAAGTAGGTGGCGAGGCGTTCGAGAACTCGCTGCAGATTCTGGTCAAGCCGATCGTCGATTTCGACCGCCTCGAGTACGTGTTCGTGCTGATCGACTCGGGAGGCGCCCAGTGAGTGGTGGTCAACGGGCGACGGGCGTCGCCGACGCACGGGCCAACTGGCGGGGGGCGTGTCCGACCAGCACCGGGCGCAGCCTATGACTAGCAATCAACGGGCGACGCTTGTCACGCTCGGGCTCATGGCGGTGGCGGTGCTCCTGAACAGCACCGTCATGAGGTTCGTCGCCATTCGCGACACCACGCCGGACACCGTCCTCATCCTGCTGCTGTTTCTCGCCGTCCGTCGCGGTGCGATGCCGGGACAGGTGACCGGATTCGCAGTTGGTGTCGCAGAGGACCTCGCCAGCGTCGCGCCGCTCGGCTTTCACGCGCTGCTCCGCACGATCGTCGGCTTTGGCGCGGGACTACTCCACGGCTACCTGTTTCTGGACCCGCTCCTGATGCCGTTTCTCCTCGTTACCGGCGTCGCCATCCTAAAGGGGCTGATGGCCTCCCTGGTGGCGACGGTGTTCGGCGTTCCCATAGATGTGGGCATCCTGGACGCAGGGTTCTGGATCGAGGTGGCGTATACGGGCGTGTTAGCACCACCCCTATTCTATCTGTTGGCAAAGATAAAGGCGCTGCGGCCGAGCAAGCGGGAGCGCGCCCGGTGAGCGGGCTACGGCGACACGCGGGGCGCGGCGGGGGTGGCAGCAGCGCGGGGGAGGTGCAGCGGCGGCTGCGGGCTCGCGTCACTGGGCTCGCCGTTGGCTTCGGCGGCGCCTTCCTGCTGCTCGCCGGCTACATGTTCTTTCTGCAGGTGGTGCGGGGCTTCGAGTTTCGTACCCGCGCCAGCGATGTGGCCCGTCGCGAGCTGACCGTGCCCGCGCCGCGCGGACGCATCTACGACCGTACCTATCAGAGGACGCTGGCGACCAACCGTGATTCGTTCGCGTTGGATATCGTGCCCGGTGAGGTGTCGGCTGCGCAGCTCCCGGCTCTCTTGGACCGGCTGGCGGAGCTGCTCAATGTCGACCACACAGAGCTGGCTGCCCGCGTCCCGCCGTCGCAGCGTCACCTGTTCCAGCCCATCGAGCTGAGGAGCGCGGTCGATTTCTCCAAGATCGCCTACATCGCCGAGCATCTGGACCAGTTTCCAGGGATCACCTGGCATAGTGAGCCGATTCGGGAGTACCACGAGATCGGCTCGCTCGCCCATGTAGTCGGCTACGTTGGCGACATCAGCCGCGAGGAGCTGCAGGTCCTGTTCAACGAGGGCTACGCCGTTGGCGCAACTCTCGGCAAGAGTGGCGTGGAAAAGGCGCTCGACGCACAGCTGCGCGGCGTCGACGGGCTCCGACAACGAACCGTGGACGTCCGTGAGCGGACGGTCTCGGAACGATCGACCACCGTTCGTCCGCCGGAGGCGGGCAACGACGTGGTGCTCACCATCGACCGCGAGTTGCAGCGGGTGGCCGAGCAGGCACTCGGCCAGCGGGTGGGATCCGCCATCGTCCTCGAGCCGAGCACGGGTGCCATCCTGGCGATGGTCTCCTACCCCTGGTTCGACGCCAATTCGTTCGTCGGCGACGGCGGGGGAGCGGAGTTCCGCCGGCTGTCGCTGGACCCCTCCTTCCCCTTCATCAATCGAGCGATTCAGTCCGCCTACCCACCAGCGTCTACGTTCAAGATCATAATGACCGCCGCGGTGTTCGGAGAGGAGACCCTAGCGGCCGACCACGAGATCGACTGCCACGGCACCTTCGAGTTTGGCGATCGGGTCTTCAACGACTGGTTGCCCGAAGGCCATGGTCCCACCGATCTCCCCAACGCCTTGGCGCATTCGTGTGACATCTTCTACTACCAGGCGGGAGTGCGGCTGGGCGTCGATACCATCGGCCAGTATGCCCGTGACTTCGGGTTTGGCGCCGCCACCGGACTGGACTTGCCCGGCGAGGTGAGTGGATTCGTGCCGACGCGGGAGTGGAAGGCGTCGGTGCGGAACGTGTCCTGGGTGGGTGGCGACACCGTCAACCTGTCGATCGGGCAGGGGTTCGTCACCGCGACACCGCTACAGGTGGCCAACATGGCGGCCATGGTGGCGAACGGCGGTGTGATATACCGGCCACACGTCGTCAGGGAGGTCCGGCACGGCTCCACCGGGCAGATCGTCGCCACCACAGAGCCGGAGCCGCTACACGTCTCGACAATCGATGCGGAGACCTTCGAGTTCGTCAGGGATGCGATGCGGTTGGTGATAACCGACGGCACCGCCAACGTCGTCCTGACCACGGATGCCGTCGACGTAGCCGGCAAGACCGGCACCAGCGAGGTAGGGATCGAAGACCGCTTCCACTCCTGGTTTGTCGCCTACGGCCCCTACGTGGACGACCATGACGCGGCCGTCGATGTCGCCGGCGATACGATCGTCGTCGCCGTGATGGTCGAGGCGGTCAACGAGTGGGAGTGGTGGGCGCCCAAGGCTGCCAACCTGATCTTTCAGGCCCACTTTGCGCGTCAGTCGGTGCTCGAGGCGGTCGCCTATCTGCGACCGTGGTACCAGAGCGCCGTTCTGGTGGCCGACTGACATGCTGCGCTCCGATGGGCCTCAGGCCGGCCGCGTTCGCTCCCTCGACTTCTCGCTGCTTGCAGCAACCGTAGCGTTGCTGATAGTTGGGGTCCTGTTCGTGTACTCGAGCGGCGTTGCTTCCGACGGCACCGTGGTGTCGAACGAATGGCTCAAGCAGATCTTGTGGGGTGCATCCGGGCTCGGGCTGCTGGCAATCTTCGCAGTTACCAATCACCAGCGCTTCAAGGCCTACACGCCCTACGTGTATGTGGCGACCCTGGTGCTGCTCCTGTTCACCGCCCTGATCGGTCGTCCCGTGAACGGCGCGCGCTCCTGGCTGGGGATCGGCGAGCTGGGCATCCAGCCGTCTGAGTTCGCCAAGGTGGCTACGATCCTGGTGCTGGCGGCGTACCTGTCCGAGATTGGCAACGGTATCCGCGAGCTGCCCCGCTTTCTGCTCGCGCTCGGTCTGGTGGCCGCACCGGTGGTGCTGATCGCGTTGCAGCCGGACCTGGGCACGGCCCTGGTGTACGCACCGATATTCCTGACCATGACCCTGGTGGCCGGCGCACGGCCCCGCCATCTGATGTTCGTGGTGACCGTCGGGCTGCTGACGGTCTTCCTGGGAGTGCTGCCGGCGGTGCAACAGCAGATCCTCGGCCACGAGCCTGGGCTGTGGCGGCTGCTCACCGATCCATCGATCTCCCGCTACACCCTACTGGTCCTGGCGGGGGTGGTGGCGCTATCGGGCCTGGGCTTCCGTGTGTTCGGCCGCCGTTACTACTACTGGATGATTTACGGCGGTAGCGTGCTACTGCTTGCCGCCGCCGGCGGGATGGGCATCGCATCGCGCCTCCAGGACTACCAGATCATGCGGTTGGTCATCTTCATCGACCCCTGGATCGATCCACGCGGCGCCGGGTGGAACATCATTCAATCGGTAACCGCTGTCGGGGCGGGGGGATTCTCCGGTGCCGGCTTCCTGGAAGGGACCCAGAGCCACCTGCGCTACCTGCCGCAGCAGAGCACCGACTTCATATTCTCCATCATCGGGGAGGAGTGGGGGTTTCTCGGCGGCATCTTCGTGCTGCTGTTGTTTGCCGCGCTCATCGGTCGCGGGGTCGTTATCTTCTATAGCGCTCGGGACGACTTCGCCACCTTCGTCGGTGCAGGAATCGTGGCGATGTTCTTCTTCCATGCGTTCGTGAACATGGGCATGGCGATGGGCATCATGCCGATAACCGGAATTCCGCTGCCGTTCCTGTCATACGGTGGCTCATCGCTGTGGACGGGGATGATAGGCGTCGGGCTGTTGGCCAACATCGGGCTGGCGCGTGCCCGGGGGCGCACGGGCGGAGGCGCGCAGCTGCGGTGAGTGCCGGCCACGGGCTCCTGGCCGCAGAGAAGAATCCTGACTATACTGATCGAGTAGATAGGTTATGGGTGCGGTCGCCATGAGTGAGAGAGATGTGGCCGTAGAGCCGCTCGTCACTGCGGACCGGGCGCGACAGCTGGCTACACGCCTCGCGGGTAGCCAGGATAGGGAGGTGGTGCGTCAGCTGGCGCAGGCATGCGCCGAGACCGGAACCACCCTCAAACTGGCATCATCGCTGGGAGCGGAGGACCAGGTGCTCACCCACATGCTGCTGGAGATAGCCGCAGACGCACGGGTTTTCGTGCTCGACACCGGCCGTCTGCACCAGCAGACCTACGATCTGATGTCACGGATGATGACCCGCTACGGCTTTCAGTACGAGGTGTACGCGCCCCAGGCCGAGACCGTGCAGGAGATGGTGTCCGCCCACGGCCCCAACCTGTTCTACGCCAGTGTCGAGAACCGCAAACGCTGCTGCTTCGTGCGCAAGGTGGAGCCGCTGAACCGCGCGTTGCAGGGTGCCGGAGCCTGGATGACCGGCCTGCGACGTGGTCAGAGTGACGACCGTGCCGACACGCCGGTCGTGGAGTGGGACGAGGCGCACGGCGCGCTCAAGGTCAATCCGCTGGCGACGTGGTCGGAGCAGCAGGTGTGGGACTATCTGCGCGAGCACCGCGTTCCGTATAACGAGCTCCACGACCACGGCTATCCAAGCATCGGCTGCCAGCCGTGTACCCGCGCCATCGACCAGGGCGAGGATCCGCGCGCCGGGCGCTGGTGGTGGGAGAACGGCGCCGCGAAGGAGTGCGGGCTGCACACGGAGACGGTACCGCCACGAGTGACGGAGGCAGGTCCTACAGGCTGATTGAAACCGACTCCGCGCCGGGCTATGTTGTTCAAAGAATGAACACGTCGGGCGCGGCAGAATCGGGAGAAGAGGTCGCCGACCGTGATCTCGACGTGCTTGCCGCCATCCAGGCCAATCCCAAGCGGGTCCGGCAGCGTGACATCGCGCGAGCGCTTGGCATGTCGCTGGGGATGACCAACTCCATACTGCGTCAGCTGACGCAGAAGGGGCTCTTGAAGATCCGTCGTCTGAACGCTCGCAACATCCAGTACGTGGTGTCCCCGCAGGGCGTCGACGCAGTCGCCCGTCGGAGCTACCGGTACCTGCGACGAACGGTGGGTAACGTGGTGCGCTACAAGGAACAGGTTGCGGAGATGCTACAGCAAGCTCAACAGCAAGGATTCGAGCGGGTAGCCGTCGTCGGTGCAAGCGATCTGGAGTTCATTGTCGAACACTTCGCCGGTCGACTCGGGCTTGCTCTATCTCGGTGCGACGAGGTCGGGGACGAGCCGGGTACGCTCTGGCTACTCTCGGAGACCCGTGAATGGCCACCCGCCGCAGAGCGCGACGACCCCGCCAACGTCAGATCCCTGGGCCGCGAGTTGATGCGGCTGTCCCGCTAACAGCCAGCAACGAAGCATAAGTCAAATGACATCAGCTACTCCCGCCTACCATCAGTCCACCCTGGCACAGCTCGAGGACGAGGCCGTGTACGTCCTCCGTGAGGTGGCCGCTCAGTTCGAACGGCCGGTCCTGCTGTTCTCCGGTGGTAAGGACTCCATCTGCGTCGCCCACCTGGCGCGCAAGGCGTTCCATCCGGCCAAGCTGCCATTCCCGGTCATGCACATCGACACCGGCCACAACTTCGGCGAGACCCTCGAGTTTCGCGACCGCTTCTTGGCGGACATGGATGCCAATCTGATCGTCAGGACGGTGCAGGAGTCCATCGACAAGGGGCGGGTTCAGGAAGAACCAGGGCCCAACGCCAGCCGCAACTCGCTGCAATCGGTCACGCTTCTCGACGCCATCGCGGAGTTCAAGTTCGACGCCGCAATTGGCGGCGCACGTCGCGACGAGGAAAAGGCGCGGGCCAAGGAGCGCTTCTTTTCATTTAGGGATCGCTACGGTCAGTGGGACCCGAAGAACCAGCGTCCGGAGCTCTGGAACCTGTTCAACGGCCGCTACGCCACCGGCGAGCACATCCGGGCATTCCCGCTCAGCAACTGGACGGAGCTGGACGTGTGGCGCTACATCGAGGATGAGGGCTTGGCACTTCCCTCGTTGTACTTCGGCCACGAGCGCGAGGTGGTCGAGCGGGACGGCATGCTGCTGGCCAAGTGCGAGTTCATCACGCTGCTCGACGGAGAGCGCTGGGAGAGCAAGAGCGTGCGCTTTCGCACCATCGGCGACATGACCTGCACCGGCGCAACCGAGTCTTCGGCGGCCAGCATCGACGAGATCGTCGACGAAATAGCGGCGGCCACCACCACGGAACGGGGAGGACGCGCCGACGATCGCCGCTCCGAGGCCGCCATGGAAGACCGAAAGAAGGAAGGGTACTTCTAGTGGCCGAGCGCTCGGCTACCAGCGCCGGCCCCGACGTCGGCCTGCTCCGTTTCACCACCGCCGGCAGCGTCGATGATGGCAAGAGCACGTTGATCGGTCGGCTGCTCTACGATAGCAAGCTCATTTTCGAAGACACCCTGGCATCGCTGAAACGCGCCAGCGAGCTGCGTGGCGAGCAGCTGGACCTATCGTTGATTACCGACGGGCTCCGCGCCGAGCGGGAGCAGCGCATCACCATCGATGTCGCCTACCGCTACTTCGCCACTCCCAAGCGCAAGTTCATCATTGCCGACACCCCCGGCCACGTCCGCTACACCCGTAACATGGTGACCGGTGCATCCACCGCCGACCTGGCGGTTATCCTAATCGATGCGCGCGCCGGCGTGGTAACGCAGTCCCGTCGCCACGGTTTCATCGCTTCGCTGCTTGGCATCCAGCACCTGGTGGTAGCGGTCAACAAGATGGACCTGGTCGACTGGTCCCGGGAGCGCTACGAGGAGATCGTCGCCGACTACACTTCGTTCTCCGAGAAGCTCGACATCCACGACATCACCTTCATCCCCATCTCGGCGCTGCTCGGCGACAATATCGTGTCTCGCAGCGAGGCTATGTCCTGGTATCAGATGCCGACGCTGCTCGAGCACCTGGAGACGGTGTCGGTAGCGGCCGACCGCAACCTCGTCGATTTCCGCTTCCCGGTGCAGTACGTGATTCGCGCCGGCCAGG
>CAJWOB010000053.1 GCA_913043885.1 uncultured Spirochaetaceae bacterium
CAGATTCCGAGCTAGAGTCGTTACCGATCCGGCGCGACACCTACGGCTACATGCACGGCGACCTGTCGCTGGGCAACACGGTCGAGCATGCGGGTATCTATACGGTCATCGACTTCGAGGGCGGCTATCGCTGGGACGCCGCTGATCTGGCGACCACCGCTCACCAGATCCGAGGTGCGGCTCGCAGGGATGCGACGGGTGAGGACCCGTTGCCGATCTTGGAGCCCTCCGCAGAGTCGCAGTGGCACGCGTTCGTTTCAGGATACCGGCAGGAGAACGAGCTGCCGGAAGAGTGGCTCGACTGGGTGCCGCTCCTGGTGCGGCAGAGAGACGAGTTCATGTTCGCGGCAACGTGGTCGTGGAGACACCTGCCGTTGGGTGGAGGCGGGGCGCGGCGAAATTTCATGATGCGTTCACGGGCCAACGCATTGGCCGAGAACGTCGAGGTTGGCTTTGTCTTCGGCTAGCGCGCCCGCGGATCCCGCCACGCGGAGCGGGCTGAGGCGCCTACATCGGCCGGGATCACGATCACCCGAACGCGAAGCTGATCTGCCGCAACCGTGGCACGTGGCAGCCGTTTGGCGACACGAACGCCACCCGATACTGCATCCACCGGACGCCGGTCGGAGGCGCAGGGAGGTCGCTGGCGCCGCCAAATGGGCCGAGCCAGCTCGACTCGGCCAGCGACTCGCGGCTCGTCGCCCAGCGCAGCTCCACCTCAACGGCGGCGTCACCGGGCGTATCGGCGTCGCAGCTGAATGAGCTCGGCGCGCCCTCGACCAGCTCGTAGGGCGGTGACGTGTAGCGCTCCAGCGGCTCGCGGGTCATCGCGTTGCCGAAGTCGCGGGGCGAGCTTAGGTGAGGGCCGAGCCCCAGGATGCGCGTAGGGTTGGCGAGGTCCAGCCCTTCGGGGCCGTTCCAGAACAGCAGCGACTCCACCTGGTGGCCGATGTCGTCCCGGTGGCAGACGGTGAGTACGTCCCGGTAGCCGTTCCCGGTAATGTCGATGGCCTGGAACGCACACGAGGAGTCGCAGGGGATTACCTGCGGGTTGCTGAAGTCGAACCCGGTCCCGTCGCCCCGATAGATGTGGGCGGGCAGCACGCGGGTGAACTGGGTGGAATAGGCCGGGACCAACAGATCGAGGTGGCCGCGGTTCTCGACGTCGGCGATCGCCACCAGGATCGGCGATGCGTCGGTTTCGTGGAACTCGGTCCGCTCCGGGGTGAAGCCGTCGGGCCCACCGTAGAGGATGAAGAACCCACTCCGGCCCCGTTCGTAGTGGCCCATGATCACCACCAGCAAGTCCAACCAGCCATCCTCGTTCAGATCGGCGCAGTTGATCGAAACGGCATGGGTGGTATCGACCCCGGGCAAGGGAATGCGCTGCATCCGCTCCGGCGAGTGGCCATCCGGACCGCCGAGATATACGCCGATGTAGCCGCGCTTGTCGGGGTAGAGGATGTCCAGCCAGCCGTTGCCGGTTACGTCCGCCACCCGCGCGTTGCCGGCACAGTAGGTGGGCAGCACCTGGGATCGCTCCTCCGAGTAGCCGTCCGCCGACCCGAAGTAGATCACCGACGAGCGCTCCATGGTCGCGGCGTCTGCGTCGTAGGTGTACGCCACGCCGACCAGGTCGAGGTAGCCGTCGCGATTCAGGTCGCCCACCACCACGTAGTGGAACCGCTCCCCCCGACCGTGAAGTACCGTGTAGTTGGCAGGATCGAGACCCTCCGGTCCGCCCGTGAAGACCCGCAGCCCTTCCGGAGACACGCAGGCCAGGTCGGGGTAGCCGTCCAGGTCTAGGTCGGCGAGCACGTAGGTGTTGGTTCCCCCACCCGTTGGCAGATCGATTCTGCGCTCCACGCCGTAGTCATGGTTCGGGCCGCCAAGGTAGACGTAGAGAGGGAAGTCCAGGTCCGTCTGGGCCGGCCCCCGCATCGTGTTGTTGTAGATGACTTCCGGCACCCCGTCGTTGTCGAGGTCGGCAGCGGTAACGCCGACCGCTCCGGTCGTCGCCAGCCACGTGACGCGCTCGGGAGCGAGGCCATCGGGACCGTTCCAGAAGATGGCGGATGCCGACTCGTAGGTCCGCTCGCCGCAGTAGCGGGTGGTGACCACGTCGAGTCGGCCGTCGTTGTCCAGGTCCACCGCCTCCACCCAGTTGCAGTCGGGCAGCGGCAGGAGCAGGCGCGGCTGGGTCAGGTCGTCTGCGTGCCGCACCTCCAGCCCCTTGCCGGTGCATACCAGCAGCTCGTTGCCACCGTCGCCGTCGACGTCGGCGATCGCCACCCTTACCGAGCCCTCGACGAACATCGTCGAGACTCCCCCCGCTTCCAGGACAGAGCAGCGGCCACTGTCGAATGTGCCGGCATCGTTCCAGAAGATCTGCACCTTGCCACCGCCGGAGAACACGATCTCCGGCCAGCCGTCACCATTCAGGTCCCCGGTCACCACCTGCGTCGCGTACTCGGTTGGCAGTCGTAATGGCTCCGCGCTGTCGAAGCCGCCGGCGGTGCCCCAGTAGACGAACGAGTCGGTGGCGTAGTCGAACCCGTCACGATAGTTGGCCACCACCAGGTCGCGCCGGCCATCGCCAGTCAGATCGGCACAGGCCACGGACGTGGCGGCGATGCCCTGGATGTCGTGCCGGGCGGTCGCGTCGCTCAGCTGCCGCGGTGCGGTGTGTTCGAACACCTGGACTGTGCGCGGGCGTCCGGCATTGTGATGGTCCACCCAGGCGGACGGCATGATGAGGTCCAGCAGCCCGTTGCCGTTCAGGTCGACCAGGGCCACATCGTAGGCCCCTGCTGTCGCGAGCTCGGTCCGCTCGCCGGTCAGGCCGTCTGGGCCACCCCAGTAGATGTACGAGTCCAGCTCGGATGTCACCCCGTTCTCGCCGTTCACAACGACTAGATCCAGATAGCCGTCGCCGTCCAAATCGGCAGCGCGACTCATCCAGCCGCTGTCGTTGGGTAGCTCCTGCCGTGGCCAGTCGTCGCCGTTGCGTCCCTGCTGTCGGTAGATCCACGTTGGCGCGCGCTCCAGGTAGCCGTGGGAGTTGGGGAGGATCAGGTCGACGTGGCCGTCCCCTTTGGTGTCGAAACGGTGGATCGGCTCGATCGCGCCGGCAGCGGTGAGGTACAGGTTGTCGCCGCCGTTGTCGTAGTAGCCGCGGGCAAGCTCGTCTGCGCCGTGCGTCCAGGAACTCGAGGGAGAGACCATGCCCCGAAGTAGACCCTAGCCGGCGAGCGTCGTCGACTCGACGCGCTCCCACATGGGAGAGCATGCTCATCGCTCGTGCGTGATCAGCCAGACCGCTCTCATCAGCCCCTCTGCATCGTGGGCGCCGGCTCGCTCGGCCAGGTGTTCGCCGGCTTGCTCGCCCACAGCGGTCAGCGGGTGACGTTGCTGTCCACGCCCGTCACCGCGGCACGGCTGCTCGAGATCGGCCACATTTGCATCCGCGGGGCACAACGCGTCGATGTGCCCGTGGCGCGTCCACCAGCTGCCGCGGGCGCCGTGGCACTCACCGACGATCCCGCCGACCTCCCCGACGAAATCGGCCTGCTGTTCACCACCAAGGCACACCACCTCGAGGAAGCGGTCACCGCGGTGCAGGCGGTGTGGCCGCGAAGCGGGGACGCCACCTCGTGGGTCGCCGGGCTACAGAACGGGCTGTTCAAGGACGACGTCCTCGTCGATGCGTTCGGCACCGAGCGTGTTGTCGGGGCGGTGACGATCACTTCCGCGGAGCGCCGGCAGGACGGGGAGATTCTGTTCACCAGTCCGGGAGTCAGCTATCTCGGATCCTTCGATTCCCGGCAGGCGGCACGGGAGCGCGCCGCAACGAGCCTGCTCAACGACGCCGGCTTGCCCGCCGAGCCCGCCGACGACATCCGCAGCGTCCTGTGGACCAAGGCGTGCAACGCGGCGGGTATCTTCGGGGTGGCGCTGCTTACCCGTGTGGCTGGATCGGCACTATTGGCGAACGAAGGACGAGCCCGAGCATACGTGGCCCTGATAAAGGAGACCGCCGCCATCGCGCGATCTGAAGGCGTCGAGACCGGCAACCTCGAACGGTTCCCGCCCATCCGCACCTATGTGGATCGGCCGGCGGATGAGTCGGTGCGGTCGCTGGTCGCCGCGAGCAGCGCCGCGGACGACGGCCTCGCACCGACGCCATCGATGCTGCAGGATCTGCTGGCCGGCCGAGGCCTGGAGGTGGAAGAGGTGTTCGGCGACCTGGTGCGGCGCGCGCAGTGCAACGGCGTCAGCGCCCCCCGTCTGGAACTGGTCACTGAGCTGCTGCGGGGGCTCGACCCGCAGCTCTAACCCGCTCCTATATGAAGCGGTTGACCAGATTCTCCAGCATCTCCTGGCGCCCGCTGGGGTTGGGCGCAATCTCCCCCTTCTCCAGCATGTACGCCTCGAGCGCCGCGAAGTCCGCCTTGCCCGCCTCGATGTCGGCGCCGATGCCGGCATTCCAGCTGGCGTAACGTTCGTCGACGAAGCGCTGCAGATCGCCATCGGCGCGAATGGCGGCGGCGATGCCCAGACCGGCGGCAAACGCATCCATGCCGCCCACGTGAGCGTGGAACAGGTCGATGGGCTCGAAGCTCTCGCGCCGCACCTTAGCATCGAAGTTGAGCCCACCGGGGGCGATGCCGCCGTGGCGCAGCAGCGCCAGCATCACACCGGTGGTGAGGTAATAATTGGTCGGGAACTGATCGGTGTCCCAGCCAAGCAGCAGATCGCCGGTGTTGGCGTCCACCGACCCCAGTAGGCCCTGGTGGCCGGCGTATTCCAGCTCGTGGACCATCTCGTGGCCGGCAAGGGTGGCGTGATTGGTCTCGATGTTGATCTTGAAGCGATCGGTGAGGTCGTAGGCGCGGAGGAAGTTGATGCACGCCGCGGCGTCCGAGTCGTACTGGCACTTGGTTGGCTCTTTGGGCTTGGGCTCGATAAGGAAGGTCCCGTCGAAGCCGATCGAGTCGGCATAGTCCACCGCCATGTGAAAGAAACGGCCAAGATGGTCTAGCTCGCGTTTCATGTCGGTGTTGAGGAGGGTCTGGTAGCCCTCTCGCCCACCCCAGAAGACGTAGTTCTGACCGCCCAGCTCCTTGGTCACCTCCAGGCACTTCTTCACCTGGGCGGCGGCGAAGGCAAAGGCCTCCGCATTGGGGCGGTGGCAGCGCCGTGGAGGTACCGAGGATTGCTGAACAGCTTGGCCGGTCCCCACAACAGCTGAACGCCGCTGCGCTGCTGCTCCTCCTTCATCACATCGACGACGGCGTCGAGGTTGCGGTTGGTCTCCGCCAGGGAGGTGCCCTCGGGGGCCACGTCGCGGTCGTGGAAGCAGTAGAACGGCGCGCCGAGTTTCTCGATGAGCTCGAACGCCACCCGCACGCGGTTGCGTGCGTTGTCGACTGATTCTGACCCGTCATCACACGGCCGCTGCAGCGTCGCGGCGCCGAACGGGTCGGTGCCGTTGGCGCGAAAGGTGTGCCAGTAGGCGACGCTGAAGCGGAGGTGGTCGCGCATGGTCTTGCCCTCGATCACCTCATCGGGGTCGTACCAGCGAAACGCTAGCGGGTTCTTACTCTTAGGGCCCTCGTACTCGATTCGGGTGACGTCGGGAAACGCTGCCATCGCCTGCAACATGGCACGGCGGCGACGGCGACGGCGACGCAAAGCGGTGGCGGTGCGCGGTCATGCGAAGTCCAGATAGCCGAACTGCTGCTTGAGGTGGAAGTTGGGGCGCTCGAACTCCACCGACGACCAGGTGAGCCAGTGAGGGTGCGAGCTCTGATCGGCGCCACTTGTAGAAGTTGGCGCGCCACACCGAGCCCGCGACCGGTGGTGAAGCGGGCGCCGCCATCTCGGCTGCACCGTTGCGCAGGATCGCGAACGGCACCCGATACCCCACCGTGCACGTTTGCGGGCCGACCCGCTCTGGATCGATGACCGGTCCAGCCAGCGAGTGGCGGAGTTGCAGCGACTCCAGCGCCGCGTCGTCCATGACCACCCGCTCCACGCCCGGCTCCCGCTGGTGGTGGAACAGCGTCGCACCCACGCAGGTCATCTCGATATTGAAGTACCCGGGCTCCGGATCGGCTCCCGGAGTGAAGAAGAACTCGACACAGCTGTCGCGGCAGCTCGCTCCCTGATGGCGCGTCTCGGTAGCGACCACATAGTGGTCCTACACACGAAAGCGGACGTAGAGTGCTTCAAGGTCGTAGAGAAGCTTGGCGCGGGTGACCGGCCAGTGTACGGGGCGCTCCCCCATATGGTGATCGAGACGCAAAGTCTCGGCTCCTGCCCACGGGCCGTCGTCCTGCGGGCACGCCGCCGAAGGCCGGTGCGACGCGGTAGCGGAGCGGGTTCACAACTCGGCCACGGCCGACGAGCGCAGCGTGTCCCACTCGAGCTCGACGCCCAGCCCGAGGTCAGTCGGCGCCGTCACCAGGCCGTCCTCGTCGGGGGAGACGCCGGCCATCAACCCGAAGCTGTCCTCCTCGATCGAGAGCTCCAGATATCGGCAGTTCTTGATAGCGCAGGCGGCGTGGAGATTGGCCACGTCCATCAGCGGGGTGCAGCCGGCGTGCACCTCGCAGTTCATTCCGTAGGCCTCGCACAGGTGCGCGGTCTTGAGGAAGCCGGTAAAGCCGCCCTTCCACGACGGGTCGCTGCGGATGATGTCGGCCGCTCGTGCCTGGATGAACTGCGCGGCGGTGAAGTACTTGCCGGCGTTCCATTCGCACGCCGCCACGGCGATGTCGAGCGCGTCGGCCAGCTGCTTGTAGCCGTACATGTCGTAGTCGTGGATGGGCTCCTCGTACCAGAGGAAGCCGAGCTTCCCAAGCTCGCGCCCGACGGTCATTGCCTCCATGTGGTCGAAGGGAGCCACCGGGTCGCTCATCAGCACGAAGTCGGGCCCCATCGCCTCGCGCACCGCGCGGCACGACTCGATGTCGCCCTCGACGGTGCCCGGGGTATGCAGCTTGAACGCCCGGAAGCCCCGTTCGCAGGCGCGTAGGGCCCCTGCACGTACTCGTCGATCGTGTCGTAGCGGGGGCTGGTGGCGTAGGCGGGTACACGGTCGCGGTAGCCGCATAGCAACCGCCAGAGCGGAAGGCCTGCCTTCTTGGCGGTGATATCCCACAGCGCGACATCGATCGGCCCGTGGGCGGTGATGGGGACGTGACCGCTGTAGCGGTCGGCGCGCATCAGCTTCTGGAACAGGTACTCGCGGTCGAGGGGGCTCTCGCCGATCAACTCCGGTACGAACACGGTCTTGATCGCCTCGGCGTTGCGGAGCCCCTCCTTGGCCCCCATGCCGAAGGCGTGCCCGTCTATCCCCTCGTCGGTGTGGATGGTGACCACGACGTAGTCGTCACAGCGGGTCGGCCGCATGCCCCCGGGGAGCGGCCGGATAGCAGCAGGGCGCCAGTCCTCGTGCTCGCTCACACGCGTCACCAGAAGATCGACGCCGGTTATCTTCATTCGTCTGGCTCCGGGCGCCCAGCCGCCGCGCGCGGCCGCCCAGCGGACACCCATTCCTCGTATTCGCGGCGGCCTACCTCATCGAGCGGGTAGTAGCGGTTCAGCGCACCCCCCTCTTGCAGCTTCATGCGGATGAACACCTCCTCGGTGTCGCGATGGCTGCCCATCTCCAGCAGGTGGGGGACTAGCACCGGCGGCACGACGATGGCGCCACCATCGGCGGCCATGATGATGTCACCGGGATTCACCAGCACCTTCCCGCAGCCCATGGGAAGATTGACGTCGGCGGGCAGCAGGTTCATGTGGCTGGCACCGCCGGTAGTGACTCCCACCGACCACACCGGCAGCCGCAGGTCGTTGAAGATCTGCGCCGAGTCGCGGATGCAGGCATCGATCACCACCGCTACTCCACCCTGCGCCTTGAAGGAGGTCATGAGCATCTCCCCGAAGCAGCCCGTAGCCATGTCGCCTCGGCCGTCCACCACGATGACGTCTCCCGGCTGGACGTAGTCGAACACCTCCCAGAGAGCGGACCGCTTCTCGGCCTCCTCCTCCTGCTGTCCGGCGGTGGCCGCCGACTCGGTAGCGGGCAGTCGCAGCTCGCCGGTCTGGTCCTCCCGCTGGGGGACGAAGCGGAGCGTCAACGCCGGTCCGCAGATCTTGCTGCCAGGGACGCGCGCGACCGGGCCCTCGATGAAGGTGCGCCGGCAGCCCAGGTTGTCCATCGACGAGGTAACGGTGTCGACGCCCAGTTCCGCGAGCGCGGCAACTACGTCCGGCGCGGGCCGTGGTATCTGCTTCATCTGACCAGTTGAGCACACTCGCCGTGTGCTGGCGAACGGATCTTGGCAGCGCGGCGGAATGCGCGGTTAGCGCGCGGTAGCTCCCAAGCCTTCCAGCGGCACGCCCAGATAGCCGGCCAGCGCCTCGACGGACGACAGGTTGAAGACGCCGGCGTAGACCGACGGCAGCGTGATGCGGAAGCGGCGATCGTCGATCACCTCCCACACCGACTTCTCACCGCCCACCATCAGCGCGTTACGGGTACTGGTCTCGACGTCCTCGTTGTAGTAGATGAGGTTGACGGCGTCGACGAGGTCACGCGACGTCAGGTCGTCACCGTCAGACCAGAGTAGGCCGTCGCGCAAGGTGATGGTCTTCTCGTCTGCCGACAGCTCCCAGCTCTCCGCGAGCTCCGGCTCCCATTCGAGTGTCTGTTGATTGCGCCGGACCGCCGCGCGCACCAAGCGCTCCGTGATGTCGGTGGTTGCCGTGTCGCGGGCCGTGATGTTGTTGAAGCTGGTCGGGGGGTTGATGTTGGCGAGGACAAAGCGGCCGCCCGGGGTACCGATCTCCCAGTCGCGGATCTATACGTCGACGACGCCCTCGAACTGGGCGGTGGCGGCCGCCGTATCGTCCCGACTGCCGCCGGCGAAGCCCTGCCATCCGGCAGCGACGAGCAGCGCCGTTGCTAGCAATAGAATCTTGCGCATCTAGTGGGTTCTCCTTTCTTGGTTCCGGAAGGCGGTGGTATCGCGCCCCAATCTATGCAGCGTCAAATAGCCTCGCGCCGCATTTGAGGTCAATGTCGGGCCGTGCCGAGCTACGCATCCAAGGTTCCGTTCTTCACCTTCCCTACTACCCTCCCCGAGCAGAAACAGGCCCTGGCCGACAACCCGCTGCTGCAGCAGATGCTGACCTACCGCAGCAACTACGACGGCGACCCGCACCGCCCTCTCTACCACTACGTGAACCCCGAGGGCACTCTCAACGACCCCAACGGCCTCTGCTATTGGCAGGGCAGGTGGCACCTGTTCTACCAGGGCTATCCGCCCGAGGACCCCCGCCAACATTGGGGCCACGCCGTCAGCGACGACCTCATCCACTGGCGCGATCTGCCGTACGCCATCTACCCAGATCCCGAGGAATGCTGCTATTCCGGCTCCACGCTGGTGGAGGAGGACCGGGTTATTGCCATCTACCACGGCACCAAGGCGGGCACCATGGTCGCGGTTTCCGCCGACCCGCTGCTGCTCAACTGGGAGAAGCTCACCGGCGGACCGGTGATGCCCATGGCGGGTCCGGGCGACCCACCACTCCCCTACACCGTCTTCGACCCGTGCATATGGAAGAAAGACGGCGCCTACTACTCGCTGTCGGCGGGGACGCAGCGCACCGGCCCCGGTGGCAAACACATGCGCGCCGACTACCTACTGCGCTCCACCGATCTGGTTACCTGGGAGTACCTGCACCCCTTCGTCGACGACGACCACTACACACTGGTGGGCGACGACGGCGCCTGCCCCTACTTCTGGCCGATCGGCGACTCCCACCACATGCTGCTGTTCTTCAGCCACATGAGCGGTGGCCAGTACCTCATCGGCGACTACGATCGCGGCCGGGACAAGCTGGTGGTAACCGATGGCGGGCTGTTCAACTTCGGTGCCGCCCACCCGTCGGGGGTCCACGCGCCCTCTGCGACGCCCAATGCCGACGGCAGCATCACCGCCAATGGAAACATCGGCGATGATGGTCAACCCAGCTCGTCAGACTTGGCCATTCATGGTTCGGGAACAACCACACTCAATAACGTTGGCGACATCCTGGCAATCGACTCGCTGCTGACTGACGCAGGCGGCACGACCGTCCTGCTCGGTAACGTTACAACCAGCGGCACAGGCCAACAATATGATGATGCCGTGGTCATTGGCGATCATCTCGCACTGACCAACACAGGTAACCAGGGGATCGTGTTTTCAAGTGCGATCGATAACGATCTGAACACACCCTGGAACGTCACGATTGACAACAGCCAAGGTGGCAGCATCCAGATCCTGGATACGGTTGGTTTACTATTGCCGCTGGGCAATTTGACTCTCAGCAACAACGTCGATGGTTTGCAAATCGCCAACGGTGCCGACATCAGCCTCGCCGGCTTCTTTGATCAGACCGGCACTGGCCCGGTCCAGCTTGGTGGCAGTATCACCACGCAAGATGCGTTTGTCAGTTTTGATGGTCCAGTCAACCTGACCAACGACATCAACATCACGTCAGCCACAGTGCCGTTCCAAGGTGCCAATGTTGACTTTGCCCAAGTCGTTGACCTGTTCAACAACAACCTGACCATCCAATCCGGCGACCAAGGCGACACGACTTTCGCCGGCGATATCGTTGGTGGTAATGCGGCCGGTGGCGATGTCAAAATTACTGGTAACAACGTCACGCTG
>CAJWOB010000054.1 GCA_913043885.1 uncultured Spirochaetaceae bacterium
GTGGAACTGCAGCCCGTAGAAGTGGGCGCTATTGGCTGAAGAGGACTCTACCGCCGCCACGGACTGGTGCTCCGAGCGCGCCGAGATGTCGAAGCCGACTGCCACCTCCTCGACCGCGTCGCCGTGGCTCATCCACGAGACGAACGATCGCGCTAGGGTAGCGAACAGCGGCGAGGTACCCGCCTGGGTAACCGCGGACCGGCCATACTCGCTCACGTGGTTGGCCGACACTCGGCCGCCGGCTCGATGCATCACGTGCTGCATGCCGTAGCAGATGCCCAGCACCGGTACGCCGACGTCGAGCAGCCGCGAGTCGGTCTGCGGTGCGCCCTGGTCGTGGACCGAGAAGGGAGATCCCGACACCACGATCCCCTTTACCCCGGCCACGGCATCGCCTTGCAGCGGGATGTCGGACGGCGCCACCTCCGTGTACACCCCGAGCTCCCGGATCCGCCGCGCGATCAGCTGGCAGGTCTGCCCGCCACAGTCCAGTACAAGAATGGTGTCCAAAACTATACGGACGCTCGGACCGAGGCGGTCGCCGCACTGCCCGCGGCGTTGGCCTCAGCCGCCGCGTCGCTGCGCGCATCTCGCAGGCGCTGCTGCAGCTGGTCCATTTGTGTCGCATACCTCGACGCCAACGCCCGCGCTTTGTCTTCGGCAACTCCGACGTAGCGCTCCGGTGCGCCGAAGAGCTCGGCCGCGGGACAGTCGAAGCGTCGCCGCACCGCTCTGTCGAGGGCGGTCCATAGCTCCTCGTCGCCGCGCGCTTCGTCGGCCAGGCTGCTCTGGTTGCGCTCCTGGGCCTGGGTGATGCGACGGATCCGCTCGTGTGCGTCAGCTACGCCGCTGGAGGCGAGCAGCACGTAGGCGGCCTCGGCCAACACCAGGTCGGCCGCGCCGCTCCGCAGCCGCTCCAGCATCCGCTCGCGATCCACCTCCAACCCTTGCAACACCTTGAGGGTGCGACCCGCCGCGGCCACCAGCCCGGCCACGAACTCCGGGATGAACCGTGCCGACGCCGAGTTGGTCAGGTCGCGCTGGTGCTCGGACAGCTGATCCATGAAGAACGTCATCGCCCGCGGCGAGAACTCCTTCCACAGACTCTTCACGTGCTCGCTGTTCCAGGGATTGCGCTTCTGCGGCATGGTCGACGATCCCACCTGTGTGTCGCCGAACGACTCGCGCACCTCGCCGATCTCGCTGCGCTGCAAGTGCCGGAGGTCGTCGGCCAGGGCAGCCAGAATGCCGAACGCGGTGTTTAGCTCCAGCAGCAGCCCGAGCAGATACTCCGGCTCGACGATCTGGGTGGAGCTCTCCGACGCCGGCAATCCGAGGCTGCCGAGGACCTCGCGCTCGAGCGCCTGAGGATCATCCACCAGGAGCGACGTGGCGTTGTACGCGCCGACGGCACCCGCCAGCTTGCCGCACATCTCGGCGGCTCGCGCCTCGATGCGGAGAATCGACTTGCCGAGCCGGGCCACGTACTCGGCCACCGCGAACCCGAACGTGATGGGAACCGCGTACTGCCCGTGGGTGCGCCCCACCTGCACGCTGGCCGCCTCCCGTTCGCTCAACGCGATGAGCGCGCGCTCGACGTCGATGAGCAGCGGCAGCACCACCTCGCGGGTAGCACCGCGGTAACGGAGCGCGGCGGCGGTGTCGGTTATGTCGTAGGAGGTGGCTCCGACGTGGACCAGATGTCGCACCTGCTCCGGCACCGCGCGCTGCAGCACGTGGACCAGGGCGCGCACGTTGTGGTCGGTCTTGCGCTCCTCTTCGGCTACCTCGGCGGCGCTGATGTTGGCCGCGGCCGCTGCCAGCGTGGCGTCGAGCTCGTCGGTCGCCACCTCGGGCGTGGTGTGGCGGACCAGTGCGCGCAGCAGCGCCACCTCGACCTGCGCCGCAAGCTGCACCCCAGCGTCCTCGCTGAGATATCCGGAGAGCGCCTCGAACCGGTCCGCGTTGGCGCGCCAGTAGCGGTTGTCCAGGGGGGAGAGGGCCTGCGCGCGGCCCAGATGCTCCATGCGCAACTCTGGCGGCTGCCTATCTGTTTGTCAAAAAAACGCCGGGGGCGGTATGTTGCGGGAATGGCGTCGCTGGACGCGCTGTACCACGAGGCCATCGATGCCGGCAGAAGCCGCGACTACGACCGCGCAGTCAAGCTGCTCAACGAGTTGCTCGCCGACGACGAAAGCCAGCAGCACCCGCTGGCGCTCCTCTACCTCGGCCGCAGCTATCACGCACTCGGCGACTATCCACGTGCGGTCCAGGCGCTGCACGCTTACCAACAGCTGGTGCCCGACTCCGCACCCGGCCACTTCTTCATGGGCCGCTCGCTGCTGGCGCTGGGGCTGCGCGCCGCGGCCATGGAGCGACTGCAGCGCAGCATAGAGCTGCATCCCGACCTGCAGGCCGCGCATGCGCTGCTGGGCGTCTGCCACCTCCGCAATCGCAACACCGCCGCCGCGCTGGAGTCGCTGGAGCATGCCCGCTCCCTCAATCCCGCGCACCGCCCGACGCAGAACGCATATCACAACGCGCTTATCGTCCACGCCATCGGCATGTTCCATCGCGGGCAGCCCGAGCAGGCGTCGCTACTGTTGGAGGCCGCGATCGACGACGGCCACGACCACGTGATGGCGCGGGTCTACCTGTCGAGGATCTACCGGGAGCTCGGGAACCTGGGACGGGCACTGCATCACCTGGAAGCAGCGGCGCAGATGGCGCCGGACGACCCGTCCCTGCCGCTGCAGCGGGCGCTGCTGCTGTCACTCGGCGGCGACAACGAGGGCGCTCTAGCCCAGCTCGGCCAGGTGCGGGATAGCGCAAGCCGTGAGGGTACTGCCCTCACCACCGAGCCGCTGGCGCTGATGCGCGTCATTACCTCGGTGCTGTTCGGCTCGGGGCGATATCGTCAGGCGCTCTACTTTGGCAAGCGCTACCTGCGCGCGCAATTCGATGATGTCGATATCCATCTGATGATGGCCGAGTGCCACCGCAACCTGGGGGCGCTACGCAAAGCGCGCAATCACCTCGAGCGCGCCCTCGAACGCGACCGCACCCGACTGGATGTCCGCTACGCCAAGGTGCTGACCCTCTGGCAGGGCGGCAACTTCCGTCGGGTGCTGCGGGAGCTAGATGCGATCCGAAGGCTGGCGCCGGACGACGATGGCGCCGCCTACTACGAGTCGCTGTGCCGCCACGAGCTGGCCGACCAGCCGGAGGAGGTTATCCCCCTCATCCAGGAGCAGCTCCGCCAGCGTGGGAAGGACCTGCCACTGATGACGGCGCTCGGCCAGGAGTACCTGCGGATCGACCTGGCCGATCTGGCGACCGGCTGGCTAGAACGGTCGCTGGCCATCCAGCCGGACCATCAGGACACCCTGCGCGCGTTCATCTCTGCTCAGCAGCGCACCGATGACGCGGGGGGAGCACATCGCTCCTTCTCCCGCTATCTGCAGCTGCAGAGCGGTGACAACGACGTCCGCGAGCGCTTCATCGCATTTCTGCTGGAGCAGCAGGAGTGGGAGGAGGCAGCCAACGAAATCGTGCAGGTGATGCCGCATCGCCCCGATGACCTGGAGCTCAAGCGTCAGCTGGCTGCCTGCTATCGGCACAGCCGGCGGTACGCGGAAGCTATCGTGCTCTATCGAGAGCTGCTTGCCGCCGACCTCGACTCCAACGAGATGCTCGGCGCCCTACTCGACTGCCTCGAGAAGAGCCGCAACCGCCGCTATGCCATCTCGCTGCTGGAGAGGGTGCTGAAACGAACCCCGGGGAGGGGTGACTTCGCCGCGCAGCTGGGCCGGCTGCAGATGCGCGAGGGGGACCTGGAGCGCGCAACCGAGACGCTACGCCGCGCCGTTGCCGATCAGCCGCAGAGCTGGCAGGCCCACCATCACCTTGGCCTGGCCTATAAACGGTTGGGGAACACGGAGTTCGCCGAACGCTATCGCAAACGAGCCAACCAGCTGCGCGCGGCAGCGGCCCCTGCCAGCAAGTCGTAGACTCCCCAGAGGGGCAATAATCCGTTGTTCCGCGCGGGAACGGGACCTATACTCAGGGTTCGAGGAGTGGCATGGCGATAAAGGCTCTCGAATTGTTCAACGCGTACTCTACCGGCCAGCTGCCCAAGGACGGCGGCTACATTGTCTCGTCGTTTCACAAGGAGACGTCGGCCTACGCCAAGTACGAAATCGTGGCCTATGCCGGGGTCAAGAATCTCTACGTCACGCCGCAGGGCATGACGTTCCAGACCGACGGCAACAAGATCTTCGTGCTGGCCGAGCCCAACGACTACCCCAAGAAGTTCATGGAGCCGTTCCGCCGCGACTCAGACGAGCAGATTCCCCACCGGTTCTCCGAGCTCGAGGTGGTAACGGCGAAGAACCAGGCGCGGGTCATGATAAGCCGCGACCCCATCGTCAGCTATTCGGCGTTCACCATCGTGCGCCCCACCGGCATCGACTTCTCGTTCATCTTCTTCAATAGAGATGATGTGCTCGACTCCCTCCACGTCTTCTTCACGAAGACGTTGAACCAGGAGTCGAGGGTGCCAAAGCGGGATGCCGAGAAGGCGGCCGACGTCATCCTCGACAGCCTCGAGAACTTCACCGTCTGGGAATCTGAGTAGCTGGAGCTCGAGGCCCCGCCTCGAGCTCATGAACCGGAGCGGTTCGCTGGGCAGGACCTATCGGCCCTGCACCCCGACTATGCCGCGGCGCGGCAGTCTCCGACCGCTATCCTGATAGCGTACGGATAGCGCGTGCGTCCCACATCCCCTTATCCGTACGCTATGCGGATATCCCCCCGACCAGGCGAAGGGCCAGACGCAGCATCAGCAGCAACCGGTTTCGCGCTGGGCGCGCTCCGCGCGCTACGCAGCCGCGCGGCGGCATCGCTCTTGGAAGAGCATCGCGCTAGCGATGCTCTGAAACTTCGGGGCCAGGCCCCGAAGTTCACATTCCGAGGTTCAGCTGCGCCACCGCCAGCTTGGCGATCGGCACCGAGTACGACGAGCAACTCACGTAGTCCAGGCCCGCCTCCATGCAGAACTGAATGTTCTCTGGAATGGCGCCGTGCTCCCCGCACAAGCCGGCCTTCAGGTCGGGACGCGTCAGCCGGCCGCGCTTGGCGGCGATGGCCACCAGCTCCTTGACGTGCGGGTTCAGCACCTGAAACGGGTTGCTGTCCAGAATGTCGTAGAGCGTGTAGTCGGGCATGAAGCTGGTGTAGTCGTCGCGCGACAGGCCCATGGTGGTCTGCGTGAGGTCGTTGGTACCAAAGGAGAAGAACTGCGCATACCGCGCAATCTTGCCCGCCGACAGCGCCGCCACCGGCAGCTCGATCATCGTCCCCATTGTGAACGGGATGGGCCGCGCCTTCTGCGCCTTGCGAACCTCCTCCTCCACGTCCACCAATCCCTTTATGGAGCTGCCCTCGATCTTCTTGCCGAAGATGATGAGCTTGAGCTCCACGTCGTTCATGATCAGCGGCACCATGATCTCGGGGTGAACGCGCACCTTCTCCTTCTGCAGCTTGAACGCCGCTTCGAAGATTGCCCGCATCTGCATCTCGTAGATCTCTGGATAGGACACCGACAGGCGACAGCCACGATGTCCGAGCATCGGGTTGAACTCGTGTAGCGACTCGCTGAGGAGCTCCACCTCCTTCTGCGATATCTTGGTCTTCCGCCCGGCGTTCAGATGATTGAGGAAGTTCTTCATCTCGCCGGCGTTGTGCGGCAGAAACTCGTGTAGCGGAGCGTCCATCAGGCGAATGGTGACCGGCCGCCCCTTCATCGCCTTGAACAGGCCGTAGAAGTCCTTGCGCTGCATCGGCAGCAGCTTGGCGAGCACCTTGCGCCGCTCCTCGAGCGAGCTGGCCATGATCAGCTGGCGGAAGACATTGATCCGGTCCTCGGCGAAGAACATATGCTCGGTACGGCACAACCCGATGCCACCGGCGCCGAAGTTGTAGGCCAGGGTGGCGTCGCGGGGGGTGTCGGCATTCGCTCGCACGTGGAACTCCTCCACGAACTGGTCGACCACACCGAGGTACTCGAGCAGCCCGGAGGTCTCCGGGTCCGGCTCGATGAGCGCCGCCTTGCCCAGATAGATCACCGGATCGCCGAAGAAGGCGACGCTGAGGGTGACGTAGTCGCCCTCCTTGATGGTGACGTTGCCAATGGTCGCCTTGTTGCCGCTAAAGGTCATGTCGTTGCGGACCAGCGACACCTTGCCGTACTGGCGAGCGACGACCGAGGCGTGTGCGGCATACCCGCCCTCGCTAGACAGCACGCCGGTGGCAACCTCGATGGCCTTGACGTCCTCGGCGTAGCTGGCGCCCATGCACAGGATCAGCCTCGCATCCGACTGACGCTGCTGCGCCAGCTTGTACTCCTCCAGCAGAGCGTCAGTGGTGAAGAACACCCGCCCTATCGCGGCTCCGGGGGCGCCCGACACGCCGCCCTCGAGTGACTTCAGCTTGTCCACCGAGGTGACGTCGACGATCGGGTGGAGGATCTCGTTGAGCTGGCCGGGCTCCACGTTCTTGACCGCATACTCGTCGTCCACCACCTTGCGGCGCCTCAGATCGAGCAGGGTCTGTATGACCGCCTGCGTCGACTTTGCCATCACCGCCCGCTGATCGTTGAGCCACAGCCGCTTGTTCTCGATCGTGAACCGAATGGAGCGGATCTCGCGGTACTTGTCCTCGACCACCCGGGCAACGCGCTCGAGCTCCTTGAGGTGCTCGAGGTATTCCCGGTGCTCCGGCGCCAGGGCGGCCAGGACCAGGTCCTGGGGCAGCGGGAGCTCGCCGGCGAGGCGCACCACGCGCAGCGCGTGGAGGCAGAGGGTCCGGCCGGGGGCGTCGGCGCCCACGGGCAGCGGCTGATCGGCGAGCTCGGGCCGGGAAGGCATGAAGGCCCCCACGCCGGCCATCGCCCACTGGGACGAGAGCGAGCCGCGCACCATGGTCTCGAGGACGAAGGAGCCGGAGGTCGGGCCCTCTTCCCAATCGTCGTCCACCAGGCGCTCCCAGGCGACCTCGGTGTCGCCGCCGGCGGCCTGGGCCCAGCCCCGCGCCAGCGCGGCGACGGAAGGCAGCGAGAACTCGGGCAGGCCCGGCAGCGAGTCCTCGTCGCGGACGTAGACCCGGTGGTTCCCCTCGGGGTCCTCGGTCTGGTCCACGTAGAACACGGTGTGTTGCCACCACTCGGTGGCGAAGGGGACCAGTCCGGAGACGCGGGCGGCGACCTCGAGCTCGGCCGAGCCCGGGGCGTCGGCCAGCACCAGGGCGGCGTAGGGGTCGCCTTCGAAGGTGCGCGCGGTGATCGCGTCGGAGGACCAGAACTTTTGCGAACACAACGGCTTCGATTACGCCGCGATGCAGGCGGCGATGGAGAACAACCTGAAGGGCGGCAAGCAACGCGGCGGCTCCACCATCAGCCAGCAGACCGCCAAGAACGTGTTCCTGTGGCAGGGCGGCGGGTTCTTCCGGAAGGGCCTTGAGGCATGGTTCACCGTGCTGATCGAGAACCTGTGGACCAAGCGGCGGATCATGGAGGTGTACCTCAACGTCGCGGAAACCGGCATCGGCACCTACGGCGCGCAGGCTGGCAGCTTGCGCTATTTCGGGCACGGGGCCGACCGGCTGTCCAACAGCGAGGCAGCGCGCATGGCGGTCGCCCTGCCCAGCCCCAAGAAGCGCGAGGTCAAGAACCCGCAAGGCTGGCTGCGCCGCCACGGAGACCGCACCGCGCGCGCCATCGATACCATGGCGCGCGAGGGGCTGGACGCGTGTGTCTATGAGTAACTCGCGCGCCCCCAGCGATTCCCAACGCTAGCTGGCCCGGCTGCTTGACCGCATAGCGACGGGCAGTCACACGCGATCACCGCAGCCCGCACTGGGCGATCGGAGCAGCAAGTTCTTCTATTTGCGTCCCATATCGCCGGCTCAAGGCACTGAAAACGCCCGGAATGGTATGGCATATCATATTGAAACAGAAGAAAAAGTTTTGCCGCCCTCCTAGATCGCGATAGGGCGCGCAGGTATCTTCGGGCGACCGCGCCTTCATTTACCGGGGTCGCGGCGACAGAGGGCGATTTGGGACACGATCACTCACACGCGCACGGTCATTCGCACGGGCATTCCCATGCTCCGGCCGATTTCGGGCGCGCCTTCGCCATCGGCATCGCGCTCAACACCGCCTTCGTCATCGTCGAGGCGACCTTCGGCTATATCTCCGGCTCGATGGCGCTGGTCGCCGATGCGGGCCACAACCTGTCCGACGTGCTCGGCCTGCTGATCGCCTGGGGGGCGAGTGCGGCGGCCAAGCGCCCACCCTCGCCCCGCTTCACCTACGGCCTCAAGAGCAGCACCATCCTCGCCGCGCTGGCCAACGCCGCGCTGCTGATGGTCGCTATCGGCGCGATTCTGTTCGAGACGATCGACCGCCTGCTGGACCCGGTAGAGCCCGAAGGCTGGACCATGATCTGGGTGGCGGGCGTGGGCATCGTCATCAACACAGCCACCGCGCTGCTGTTCGTCAGCGGCCGCAAGGACGATCTCAACATCCGCGGCGCCTTTCTTCACATGGCGGCCGATGCGCTGGTTTCGGTGGGCGTGGTGGTTGCGGGCGCCGCGATTCTGCTGACCGGCGCGATCTGGATCGATCCGCTCACCAGCCTCGTCATCCTGGCGGTGATCGGCTGGGGCACCTGGGGCCTTGCCCGCGACAGCCTGAAGCTCGGCCTGCTGGGCGTGCCCGAGGGGATCGACGAAGCGGCAGTGCGCGCCACACTGGAAAGCGAGCCGGGCGTCACCGAGGTCCACGACCTGCATATCTGGCCGATGTCGACCACCGAAACCGCGCTGACCGCGCACCTCGTGATACCGGAAGGCCATCCGGGCGACGCGTTTCTTGCGGAAGTCGCGCACCGGCTTTCGCACGATCACAATATCGGCCATGCCACGCTTCAGATCGAAGAGAAACGCGACTGCAGCAGCGGCTGCTGAGCGGCACTGCTTCGGAGCGTTCGCGAACATCGCCGCCAACGCACTTTGTCCTTGTGGCCAGATGGATGTCCCGCGACAATGACAGTAGGGAAGCGAAGATGGCGGGCGGTTCGATCATGACCTTCAAACGATGGCGCACGCTGGGCATCGCACTTCTTTGCGCCGTGACGCTCGCCGTGGTCCTCGCGTTCGGCGTCAACCGGTTGTCCAAGAGCCGCTGTTTCCAGCTGACGGGCGAATTCGTGTGTTCGGTCGATACGCAAGAGCCGGTGGTGGCACTGACCTTCGACGATGGCCCCACCCCTGAGGGAGTGGACGCTGTCCTGCCGATCCTCGAAGAGCATGGTGCGAAGGCCACGTTCTTCCTGATCGGCAACCGGATGGAGAAATTCCCCGGTCAGGCCGAGCGATTGCTGCAGGCGGGCCACGAGCTTGGCAATCACAGCTGGTCCCACCAACGCAACATCGGCAAGAGCCGTGCTTTCTACCGTGAGGAAATTTCCGGCACGCACGATGCGCTGGAACAGGCCGGGGCGACACCGGTCTGGTTTCGTCCCCCATTCGGTCGACGGCTGATCGGCTTGCCGCAGGAGGTCGAGCGTGCCGGATATCGTCTGGCGATGTGGGATGTCGAAGACCGTCCGGAGGACTTCGATGGCGATCCGCAGGCCTTTGCGGACGATATCCTCGATCGGGTGCGCCCGGGATCGATCATCCTGATGCATCCCATGTATCGCCATAACCAGACGGCGCGCGATGCCCTGCCGATCGTATTGCGTGGTCTCGAGGAGCGCGGGCTGCGGCCCGTCACCCTGTCCGAACTGGTCGCGAGCGGGACATCGATTCCTTGATACCCTCCAGCCCCGAAGCCCGCGAGGCACTCGAAGCCGCCATGCTGCGCATGGCGAAGGGCGATCGCGCCGCGCTCGAAGAGGTGTACCGCCTCACCAATGTGAAGCTTTTCGGCATCTGCCTGCGTATCTTGCAGGACAGGAAAGAAGCCGAAGACGCCTTGCAGGACGTTTACATCACTCTGTGGCGCAACGCCGCCCGCTACGACGCGTCGCGCGCGAGCCCGATCGCGTGGCTGGCCACATTCGCCCGCAACCGCGCGGTGGATCGCCTGCGCACGGGCAAGGTGCGGCGCGGTGCGGTTCCGGTCGAGACGGCCAACGAGCTGCCCGATGACGCTCCGGCCGCCGACGCGATGCTGATCGACGTTGAGCACGCTTCCGCCACGCCGCAGCTGGATGGCGCGGGGATGATCGTCCTGTCGAGCGACCCGATCTTCTACCACGACGCAGACGGTGAGCGCGTCCTCGGTCTGATCCTCGCGGACGAGGATCCCGTCCTCTCCGCGCTTGGTGAAGCCCGCCTCACGCAGATGCTCACGCGCCTTTCGCGGGTCAAATCCGTAGGGCACCAGATCGGGGTTGGCGTATTCACTCCCGGTAAAGGCCGAGATCTGACGGTAGTAGGCGTTGTACATCAACTTCTCGTTCACCTCGTCAAAGTTGACGAGATACTGCACCGCCTTACGAAAGTCTTTGTTCTGGAAAAGGGGTCGCTCCAGATTCATGAAGAAGCCATACATGCCGCTGGGG
>CAJWOB010000055.1 GCA_913043885.1 uncultured Spirochaetaceae bacterium
TGTGGGTGTTGCCGGGGTACCACCCCGCCGCCGGAAGCTCCGCCCAGCGCTTCAGCTCGGCGGTAAGGTCGACGGTGCCCTCCTTCGGGATCTGCACCGCGGCGTTGAATGGCGTGTACTCGGTACCGCGCTCGATGGTGATGTCCGCCTGACCGCGGAGCGCCTCCACCTCGAACTCACCGTCGCAATAGAAGAACGGCAGCCCGGGGCCCACCTTCTCGACACTGTCCGGCGGGCGGATGGATGTGCCCTGGGCGTCGTGGATGTGGACCTTGGCCGTTACCCGCGCCCCCGATTTGGCATCGACGATTACCCCGTGGATGCGTCCCATGTGCCCGTTTCGGGCCTGCCTACCAGGCGGTCCAGCCGCCGTCGACCACCAGGTTATGACCGGTCAGGTAGCTGCTGGCGTCGCTGGCGAGGAACAGTAGCGCCCCCTTGAGCTCGCGGGGCTGCCCCATCCGCTTCATCGGGCTCCGCTTCTTCAACCGCTCCACCATCTCGGCCGAGGCGCTCGGTGCCGGGAACGGGCCCGGGGAGAGGGTGTTGATGCGGATGCCATCACCGGCCCAATACACGGCCAGATGACGCGTCATATGGACGAGGCCGCCCTTCAACGTGTGATAGGAGACCGGGCTTGCCGTGGTAACCCCCTCGTAGGAGTCGGGATAGGAGCCGACCATCCCATACATCGAGCCTAGCATGACGATGGTGCCGCCCCCCTCCCGCGACACCACGTGCTCGCGGAAGCGCCGCGCCAGCGAGAAGTAGCCAGTGGCGTTACGCAGATCGGTGGTGAACTCCTCGTCGGTAACGTTGGTCCAGTCCTTCCCGGGGGAGTAGGTGCCGTTGTTGACCAGAATGTCGATGCGGCCGACCGCGTCGAGCGCCTGGCTCCAGGCACTGGCGATCGAGTCGGTATCGAGCTGGTCCATGGTGACCGCGTGGTGGCTCTGCTCCCCGCTGGCCGGCAGCTCGGCGATGCGGGCCTCCGCCTTGGCCAGGTCGCGGCTCGACGCCACCACGCTGGCACCGGCTTCCGCCAGGGCATGGGCAAACTGGGTACCCAGCAGCCCACTGGCGCCGGACAGGAAGGCGGTGCGGCCGGAGAGGTCGAACAGGTCGGTGGCCGTTCGGTCGGCGCTGGGTGCTGACATCGCCCCGAGCATAGAGCAAGGCGCCACCGCTGGACACCGAACGAGTAGCGGCCCCCGCCCAGCACGCGCCGGCTCCGCCGTTTGACGAGCGCGGTCGCCGCCGCCACCCTCGCTCCGCCATGCACATCCGCACACTGGGCGTTGCCGGTCTCGGGCTTCTGGGGCGCGGCATCGCCGCCTGCGCGCTCGCCTACGGCTATCGGGTGGTGGCCTACACCCGCCGACAGGAGACCCACGACTCGGCCCGCGCATACATCGCACAGGCGATCGGCGAGCTAATCGAGCGCGCCGACTTCCCGGCCGACCTCGCCGACAGCTGGAGCAACGCCTACGTCGCCACCGACGCGGTGGAGGATCTGGCCGCCAGTGACTTCGTCATCGAGACCATCGTCGAGGATATCGATGCCAAACGGGCGCTGTTCGACCGGCTGGAGGCGGCAGCGACCGCCACGCTGCCGATCGCGAGCAACACCTCATCGCTGCCGATAGCGCTGCTGCAGGAGGGGCGCCGACACCCCGAGCGCTTCGTCGGCCTGCACTGGTCCGAGCACCCCCACCTCACCAGGTTTCTGGAGGTCATTCGTGGGGAGCGCACTTCTGACGAGGTGGCGGCCGCCGCGGTCGCCCTGGGCGAGGGCATGGGCAAGGACCCGGGCATCGTCAAGAAGGACGTGCCGGCCTTCATCGTCAACCGGATTGCCTACGCCATGTACCGCGAGGCGCTCCATCTGGTGGAGACCGGCGTGGCCGACGCCGAGACCATCGACCGGTCGGTGCGCAACGCGCTCGGGCTGTGGGCGGCCTTCTGCGGCCCATTTCGATGGATCGACACCACCGGCGGGCCCGCGATGTACGGCCGCGCCATGAACCGCGTGTTCCCGACGCTCAGCAACGCCACCGAAGTGCCGGCGTTTGCGCAGGCGCTAATCGACGAGGAGGCGGCGGGGGCGCCTTCAGGCCACGGTTTCTTCGACTACGCGGAGGGCGAGGCCGAAGATTGGGAGCGTCGGTTTCGCGACCACGTCTGGGAAATCCGGCGGCTGCAGTCGCCCGGCGCGCCGGAGGCGCGCTAGGCCGGGGAGCCCGGGCTAGCCGGGAACCGCCGCCGCCTGACCGGAGGCGAGGCTGCGCTTAACCGCCTCGCCGAACGCCGTGTAGCGCACGCCGTCCTCGAACCGCGTGCGGGAGATGTGGCCTTCGCCGCGGATGGTGGTGACGAAATCGTGCTCCACCCGCCAGCCGGTTGGCAGCTCGTCGCGGAACGGCTCCGGCGTGTCGGCTGGTACCGGCAGCTCCAGAGGCTTCAGCTCCTTGTCCCCCCGCTTGGCGCCAGACAGCTTGTGGTAGCCCCCCACCTGCAGCGTTCCCTCGCTACCGTGGAGCATGAAGCCTGGCGCACCGGCCAGACCGGACACCGCCGACTCCTGCATGTGCATCTGCGCTCCGCACTGCATCTCGGCGATGATGTCGATGTAGTCCGGTAGTGTGGCGCGCATCACGCCGGCATCGTCCCTACGCATGGGAACGAAGCGACGGGCCATCGCCATCACCCTGGTTGCCGGGCCCACCCAGAAGCACACGTCTTCGTAGTCCTTGGTGATGGTCTGGATATTGACGCCGCAGTACTCCTCGTTGAACCGCCAGGTAAGAGGCCCATCGCGATCGATGAAGCTGCCGACCTGGCGGACCGAGACGGCCAGGAGGTCACCCAGGTAGCCGTCGGCGATCAGCTTGCGGATGTGACCGTCGAGGCTGAGCGACAGGCCCCCAGGCACCAGCTGCGTAACCAGGTGGGGGTTGCGCTGCGACGCTGCCAGCATCGCCTGCGCCTCGGCCAGATCGTTGGCCATGCGCGCCTCGCACAGCACGTGCTTGCCGGCGTCGAGCGCGGCGACGGTGACGCGGGAATGCATATAGGGCCAGGTGCCGATGACCACCGCGTCGATGTCGTCGGCGTCGACTATGGCGCGCCAGTGGTCGTGGGCGCGTGCGATGCCGATCTCGTCGGCGACCCGCTGGCTGGAGTCGAGGGAACGGTTGGCTACCGCCACGAGCTCGACGTTTGGCTGAGCAAGAAGTCCAGGGATATGGCGGTTGCGGGTGTTGGAGCCGGCGCCGACGAAGCCGACGCGGAGTGTCTCGGTTGCCACGGCCGGATGATACCCGCTCGCAGCTAGCCGGCTAAGCCCGCGGCTGCAGCCGCCGCGGCGGCGGCGGCGAGAGGACTAATCGAATTCGCCGAAGGAGAACGCGAGCGGCAGCTCCTCGAAGATGAGGTCGCCCTGCGCGTCGGTCTCCAGCACTTCCTTCATGTACTCGTTCCACTTCGGCGTGATCGGATCGGCAGCCGCGCCATCGAAACTCTCCCGCGATGGCGCGGTCTGGTGAACGAACAGCACGTCGTCCCTGCGGTAGATCACCATGCTCAGCCCGAGTCGGCGCAGCATCTGGTCCATCTCCGGCCAGAGTTCGTCGTGGCGCCGTTTGTACTCGTCGTAGGCGCCGGGCCTGAGTCGCAGCGCCAGCCCTTGCGAGACCACTAGCGGACCTCCGTCACAAGCGCACCGGCTGGTCCGTCCGCGCCGACTCGATCGCCGCCTCGGACACCTGGGCGGCAAATGCGCCATGGTAGATGGGAGAAATCGGCTCGGCATCGCCGAGTACCGCATCCACCAGGTTGTTGGCCGGGGCGCCGGTCGGATAGGTGTCCGCCTCCGTCGCCAGTTGCGGATACTCGGTAACATCGCCGCCCCGCACCTCCGTGCGCAGCGTCCCTTTCCACAGCTCCTGATCGAGGATGCCGCCGGTGGCGTGCACCCGTACCTCGTAGTGCATGGTGCGCGCGGTGGCGGTGCCGTTGCTGCTGAGAGTAACCAGCGCACCGTTGTCCAGGGTCATCAGGATGGCGTCGTAGACATCGACCGGAGCGCCGTCGTTCTCCAGCTTGGCGAACACCTCGACCGGACGCGCGTCGGTCAGATACGACACGTAGGCGGCGGCATGGGCTACCTGGGTGTGGATCTGCCCACCGCCAGATACCGCGGCGCTGCTGTAGGTGTCGCGCCCAGGCGCCAGGTAGGGCGGCTTGTGCTCGTTGCGCAGCTCGCCGCCGGTCGCCATCGCGTCGGCAAACGACAGACCCAGGTACAGCCCCTTGGTGATGTTGGTAAACAGCATGGTGATGGCCCGCGGCTCGCCCAGCTCGCCGGCCAGCATTAGCCGGCGCGCCTCGATGGCATGGCTGGTGAAGTGATAGGTGGTGCCCACCATGGCATGCAGGCCGCGCTCCTCGGCGGCGGCGGCGATGTGGTAGCCCTCGGCACCCGAGAAGCACAGCGGCTTCTCCACGAGGATGTGCAGGCCGGCCTCCAGGGCCGCCATCGCCTGGGCGTAGTGGAGCGAGGGCACCGAGCTGATCACCACCGCCTGCAGGCCGTCGATGGCCAGCAGCTGCTCGGCGGTGGTAACGCCATGGGCCACGCCGAAGTCGTCGGCGATGCGCGCCGCGGTCTCGGCATCGTGGTGCTGTACCACCACCAGGTCGGCCTTTGGGTTGGCGGCCAGCGCCGGTACGTGCGCGGTGGTCCCCCACCAGCCGGCGCCGAGGACCGCTACCTTTGCCAGGCCATGGACGGTTTGCGCTCGAGGCTTGGTGTCAGCCATGTCAGCGCCGGTCCCACGGCGGCAGCGCCGTCGGCAGCTGCACGTAACGGTCGGTGCCCAGCGTCACCGAGGCCACCGCGCTCGGCGCCAGGACGACCCGAATCGCCCCGCCATCGGCGGCGTCCAGCTTGACGTCGTCGTCGAGGGCATCGGATGCGACCGAGGTGAAGCGGTGCTCGCCGTAGGCCCCCGCCTGCACGATTACCTCTCGGCTATTCACCGGGTCGAGATTGCAGAGGGTAAGGTCGGTGCTGTCGGCGGCCAGCTTGGTCACCAGCCCGGCGACCGCATCGGGGTATCCGGGACGCTGGCCCTTGGGGTCGAAGTAGCGCACCCGGGCGTGCAGCGGGAAGCCGTCGCGCCCGCTGGGTATGGCTCCCAGCCCCAGCATCAGCAGCGGGTCGGTATCGGACGGGCAGTAGCGGTTCATGTCGTCGGACAGCCGCGTGTCGGGGCTGGAGTGATCGGTCCGCATCCCCTCCATCTGTGCCCGGAGCCCTTCGAGCGACGACTCCAGCGCGTTCTCCGGGTAGCCGGCGTCGCTGCCATCCAGGTAGTCCAGCCACGGGTCGTCGGTCACCCGTAGGCGATCGTCGGCCCTCATCGACCAGTAGTAGAGCTCCCTGGCCGACACCGCATATGGCTCGGGCACGAACGAGTACCAGCCGTCGTCACCGTGCATGGTCGGATACAGGGTCTGCCCGTTCTCCTCCTTGGCGCCGGCGTTTACGCCGTCGAGCGTGGTGCGCCAGGCGTCGACGTACTTCTGGTCACCGGACAGCAGCAGGCCGTTGGCCAGTCCAGGGGCAGCCCGCATCTTGAAGAACGGCCGGTCCTGCATCTCGCCGGTCTGTGGCACCTCCACGGTGAAGCCCCAGCCGTAGACGCCCCCCCACCAGCGGCCGCCGGGGGCGCCGTCCAGGCCGACGTTGGTGGGCAGGATGCCGTTGTTGGCCTCGATCCGCTCCAGCCACGCGTCCAGGTAGTCGAGTGCCCAGTCGCGGTAGCGGTCCTCGCCGGTAAGGGCGTACACGTTCAGCGCGAGGCTGGTGGTGTGCATGTTGAGCGGGTGGTCGCCGATTACGTCGTTGTAGTCCTTGAAGTGGGCGACCATCTCCTCGTAGTTGCGCTCGCCGTGGCCGAGCCGGAAGCGACCCTCCACCTCGATCCGGTCGCCGGCCCAGTCCAGGCCGGTCGCCTGGCGCATCATCGGCCCGCGGCTGCCGTTGATCATGCTGCGGATAAGCCGGTTCTCGGGATCCCAGTTGTCGCAGCCAGGCTCGTCGCCCATGTAGAAGCCGGCATAGCGCCGCGAGCGGGTGAGCAGCTTGTCGTCGTAGGGATCGGCCAACGGCTCCAGGGTAAACGCCGACCAGCCCTCGCCGTTGTGCATCCAGTCGAACATGGTCGGGAACTCTTTGTAGTACATGCCGTCGCGGGCGAACGGCACATCGACGGTCTTCGCCTCGGTGTACTGGGCCAGGTGCCCGTCCCAGCCGCGCCGGTAGCAGTCCAGCACCGACTGCCGGCCACCGATGGTGTAGAGCGCGGTGAAGTTCAGCAGGTTCTCGGCTGCATCGTCGGGCCCGTCGTCGCCGCCCCAGCGCGGTACGCACATCAGGTAACCGCGCTCGTCGAAGTACTTGGCGAAGAACTCCTCCACTGCGTCTGCCTGGGCATCCATGTAGAGGCGGGTGAGGAGGGCCCAGCGGGGCGGTGCCGCGGGCGCGTTGAGGGTGATGGTTCTCATATCAGTGCTCGTGTCCTTCGTGGTGATCGTGAATTGGCGTGTGGTCATGGTACACGCCATGGCGGTGCATCATCTGGTGAAATCGATTGTGCGCCGCCTCCAGGGTGGCGCGCAGCTTGCGGTAGCGATCGGCGTCCGGGCGCGGGGCGAGGGTGTCGATGTAGGCCAGCGATCCCTCTATCTGCGACAGCACCACTCCGGCATCGGCATCCGACCAGGGGCGCGCGCCATCGACGGTTACCTCGACGGCGCTGGTATGGGCGGCGATGTGGTCGCTGGTATCCCGGCGGTAGCCGCCGCGCACGCGAATCGCTACCCAGGAGGACGCGCTCACCGGCACGCTGGTGCTGCCGCTGGCGCTCATGCCGTCCACGGTCACAGTTTCGTGCACCAGCCCGCCGACGATCACCTCGACCGTCGTAATCGGCACGTTGACCGATGCCGCCTGCCACTCGACCTGGACGGTGCCGCCGCCGGCGGGAAGCGCCACTTGGCCACCGGGAGACTGGCCCTCGACGGTAACGTCCACCAGCGGGCCGATGGTCACGAACGTGTGGCCGCGCTTCACCGCGGCCATCCAGCTCTCGTAGCTGAACGGCTCGTCGCCGAGGTGAGCGTAGGTACGCACCCCACCCAGCTGGCTGGACGCGCTCATCTTGTCCGAACCACCGACCACCGGCAGGCGGTAGCCGAGATTCAGGTAGCGGTACCAGTCGATGATCCCGTAGGGGTTCAGCTGCCCCCAGGTGGGGTTGAACACCATCATCTCGGTGGCGTGTACGAGGTCTAGGATGATATCGGCCGCCCGCTCACACTGCGGATTGGGCGCGTGCGGCATCACCACCAGCCCCTGCTGGTCGATACACTGCTGCGCCCACTGCGCCATCGTCACCTCTTGCGGGTCGCCAATGGCCGACTCTCCTGGCCCACCGCTGCACAGCGGATGGATCAGCGACCCCTGGTAACCGAGCAATGAGATGTGGCCCAGCACCTGCATCCGGTTCTCACTGCCAACGCGGACCACGAAGTCGGAGGTGGGCGACTGGGCGCCGGCGCCCGTGCCGCTGCCGAGCTCATCGGCGCCGAAGGTGGTCTTGCCGTCGAAGTCGCCGGTGTTGGAGAACATCTCCCCCCACTGGCTGGCCAGCAGGTTGACGACGTTCACCCCCTCGGCCGCCCCCTCCAGCAATGCCGTCTGCGGGCTCAGGAAGTGAACGTGGGTATCGGCGGTTACCCAGCCCCTCGTGCGCCAGTCGAGGGCACGATCCAGCTCCAGCGTGATCTCGCTGGTGTCTGCAGTTACCTCGATAGCAGTGCGAAGTGGCGTTACCTCGTAGCCACGCGTCACATGCAGGTAGACGCGGCCGAGCGGCAGGTCGATGACGCACTCGCCCGGGATGTAGGCGTACTGGTTGGCGCCGTTGGCGAGCTCGGCGTAGTTGTCCTCGAACCAGCCGGTGTTCACCTTGCGGTGATAGCCCTTCGGCGGCAGGTACTCGCCGTGCTCGCCGTGGGCGTGGAAGCGGACGGCCACCGGCTGACCGCTGCCGCGCTCTACGACGCGAATGGTGACCGGCCGCTCGGCGGCCGCCACCTCGACCAGCCCGCCGCTGGCGAGGTCCGCGACCGGCACGCCAGCGCTGGTGCCATCGGCGCCACCACCTTCGCCGACGAACAGGCGTGCCGCCGGATGGGCCGCGTACTCCACCAGCACCTCCCGCTTCTCGCGGGCAGGCTGCACGTCCGCCGCGTCGCCCAACCACTGCTCCCGATCGTAGCTGAGTGCCGCCCTGGCCGAGATAACGGTGCCGAGGTCGATATCGATCTGCTCCAGCTCGTCGGCGGCATTCAGCTCGACGCCATCGGGCAGGGGCACGCGGGCCTTGCGACGGGTGCCAGGCCGTAGCGGGTGATCGGTCAGCTGGGTGGTAGTTACGCCGAATACCGCCACCACCTCCCCCGGCTCGGCTCGCAGCTCGATCGCCTCGATGGGCTGCGTCGGGTGTGGATTGGGAAGGGCGTAGATCCAGGCATGGCGCTGCTCCGACTCTCGCCCGGACTGGGTGCGGGTCTCACCGCGTCCGTAGCCTGCCTCGAGCGGCTCGCCGGTGGCGGTGAGCTCCACCGCCGCCGGGTACACCCGGTCCGCCGTGGCCGGCACCGCCGCCATCGCGCTCGCGCCCCAGTTGACGGTGGACTGCTGAATCGCAAGCCGCCGCTCTATGCGCCGCTCCGCCTCGCTGCCGTCGGCGTATCGCAACGTATAGGTGCCACCGCCGCCACCGATGTCGTTGTTCTGCACCCACTCCGACTCGCTGAGGTGGGCAAGCTCATCCGGCAGGGGAGTGCCGGTGTCGCCTACGAGATGGAGGAACAGCACATAGGTGGCAGTCCTATGCTCATCAAACGTGATGCTGCTCGCCGGCCGGTCACCCTCGAGGAGCAGGACATCGCTGCCGTCGCCAGCGCCCCCGCCCAGTGCAAATGGGATACCGCGTAGCGCAACGTCACCGGATACGTCACCAATCCGGTCAGGGACCTGAAGGCACTCGGGCAGTGACGATCGATTCGCGTTGTAGACGCCGCTGAGATCGACGGTGGCGAACTCGGGAGAAGCGGGTGCCGTCACGTCTTCACCAGCACGCCGGTGACGATACCCAACGGCTCCTCACCGCGGCCGAGACGGTCTAGGTTCTGCCCGCAGAACACACCACGGTTCTTCATCGTCACCTCCGAACCACCCGCGGTATGCGGCGTGGCAATGACGGTGGGGAGCTGGAACACGGGGTGATCCACCGGCGGCGGCTCCACACCAAACACGTCGATCCCGGCGCCGCCGATCTTGCCATCCAGCAACGCCTGGTACAGCGCCGTCTCGTCGATGAGCTCGCCGCGAGCGACGTTGATCACCCAGGCGGTCGGCTTCATCGAGGCGATCAGATCGGCCGAGATGACGTGGCGGGTGGCGTCGGTGAGATGGAGATGAACCGAGATGACATCCGCCTCGGCGACCATGCTGGCCAGCTCTCCAGGGCCCCCTACCCGCTCCAGCGACAGCTCGTCGCGCTCGTCCGAGCTGATGTCGCGGATGTCGTTGGCCCAGATGCGCATACCGCAGGCGTGAGCCCGCCGCGCCAGCTCCACGCCGCTGGCGCCGTAGCCGACGATCAGCAGCGACTTGCCGGCCACCCCGTAGCTGCGCGGCTTGTAGAGCATGCCCTTGGCGAAGTTGGCGGCGGCCTCGCGGTAGCGGCCCGCCAGCATCAGGATGAACATCATCGCGTTCTGCGCCAGCGACTCGGCGCTCAGGTTACTCGGGCAGTGACACACGGTGAAGCCAAGCGACCGCGCGTACTCCACCTCGCAGTGGTCCAGGCCGTTGGTCACCATCTGGACGAAATCGATGCCGGCCGCGCTGGCGATATCCAGCTCGTCGCGGGTGATGTTGCCGCCGAAGTCGACGATGGCGTCGATGCCGGCCATCTGCGCCGCCACGTCGCCGCTGCGGTCGAGCAGCGTTACCTCGTGATTACGGGCGCATTCCTCGTCGAGCCAGGGGCGTTCTGAGTTCAGGTGCTCGACCGGGTGCGGCATGATCAGCGCTCTCAATCGCTTCATCTCGCCGAGCTTGGCCCGCGCACACAACGGTGGCAAGGGCGACGGTCCGCCTAGGCGCGCTACACTGCGGCATGGCTACCGTGTTCATTTCGGGCGTGTCGCGCGGCATCGGCCTTGGACTGGCCGCTCGCTACCTCGAGGCCGGCGACCGGGTGTTCGGCAGCGTGCGGGCCGACTCCGCTGCCACGAATGATTTGGCGGAGCGCTGCGCCGATCAGCTGACGCTGGTGCGGATGGACGTTGCCGACGCCGCCAGCGTCGATCGTGTCGCGGCGGAGGTCGGCGGCCACGCCGCAGCGGTGGATACCGTCGTCTGCAACGCGGCGGTGAACCCCGAACCGGTGGGCTCGCGGCGACCGCTCGAGGAGATCCCGGATGAAGAGCTGCTGGATACCTTCGCGGTAAATG
>CAJWOB010000056.1 GCA_913043885.1 uncultured Spirochaetaceae bacterium
TGGTGAGCGACTGCGTGCCGACGTAGACGAGTTGATGGCTCGCCGCGAGCTCGGCGAAACGCCGATGATCATTTCGCTCCCGGAGTTGGGATTGCTTACCTCGCATCCGCCGGTCTTGGAGCTCGTCACCTCCCTAATGGGTGGCGAGTTTGCTCTGCACCACATCCACGCCTCGCGTCACGACACCGGCCGCGAAGGCGTCGGCTGGCACCAGGACTACGAGCAGTACCCGCAGACCAACCGCACGCACCTGATGGTCCACGTCTTCTACTACCTCAACGGGCTGAATGGAGAGGTTGGCGACCTGATCCTGCTGCCCCGCTCGCAGGGCCTGATCTTCGGTCGGGACGAGCACCAGGTGTTCGGGACGGCCGACCTGCCGGGGTCGGTTGTCGTGGATCTGCTTGCGCCCGGCTCGGTCGTGATCGTCCACTCGGCCGTGCTGCACGGACGCCGGCCCAAGCCGGGGGCGAGAATAGCCCCCGCTACTTCGTCGACGTCTCATACTGTCAGCGCAGCATCCGCTGGCCCGGCTACGGCGGCGCGCAGCGCTACGATGAGATCAATCGCTTCGCGCTGGAGAGCGGCCTGGACCGCGACGGCCGTTACGCATTTGTCTACGACTCGGATCAGTTTTTCGACACCGCGGCGGCGGCAGCCTGGCTCGCGGAGAACGACCGTGGCAGCCTGGCGGAGCGCTTCATAGGGGACGCCGACTCAGACCGGTAGCCCGGCCCGCTAGGGTGCGGCGGTCATCCATGACGCGCTCGACGACCAAGCAGGCATCGACGTAGGGGCGCGCCGCGCCACCGTCGTGGCCGCCCTCGGCAGCGTAGGCATAGTCGCTCAGGTCGATCCTGACTCACACGCCGGCATCAGCCAGTGCGGCGAACAGCACCTCCGCGAATCCACGGTCGAGCCGCTCAGCGGCTCAGCTCATCTTCGAGCTCGGCGGCCGAGTCCATGACGGTGTCCACGTTCGTCCTCCCTTTGCAGAGCCGGTCGGCGACGTCGTTCCAGCGCGAGAAGTCGGTAGCCTGACCATCATGACCACCATGGTGGATGAAGTGAGCCTTTGCGAACCGCTTCCGCAGCAGCAACTGCCGCGCCACGGGAACCCGTTCCACCAGATAGGGGTGGCGCACCGTCCACCAGCCGTTGATGTAGTAGGCGCTCCACAGGAAGTCGGACACGATGACGAGCTGCGCCGCGTCAGGGGCCAGCTCGAGCGCGAGGATGACCCCGTCCAGCTCGCTACCTACGGCACGAGGCGCGTCGGGGCGGCATGCGCAGACGCAGCGTGCACCGCCATCGGTGGCCCGCACTGCTGCGGCGTGCCAGCCGTCCGTCCCACCGTCGGTGAACGCCCAGGTGTGGGCGCGGTCGATCCGTTGCGAGGCCTGGTAGGCGATCGGCCAGCGCCGCTGCTCCCGCTCCACCGTGGTGGCGCGGGTGGACGCCACGGTCAACGCCGGCAATCAGTAGAACCGGCGCCCGAAGGGGCTCTGCTGCACCGGCGGCTGGCGGAAGTGCTGCTGTGGGGGCGAGCGCACCAGGTCGCGGTCAGCAAGCATCGCGGTGTCGCCGTGATCGCGGCACCAGTCGATGAGGGCCTTGCGCAGCTCCGCCCTGACCGCGTCGGCCTCGGCCTCCACTCCCACGGACGCGCCCGCAGCCGCTACGAGATTGGCCAACTCCGCAGGATCCGCGCGTAGGTCGTAGAGCTCCTCGACGCCGCCAGCCTCGTGGTAGATGTACTTCCAGCGCGCGTCGCGCAGCATGTACTGCTGCCGCGGTGCATCGTGGCACTGGACGGCCAGACGCTCTCGGACCGGCGCGCCGCCGGCAAGCGTCGCGCTGAGGTCGCGGCCATCCAGGTCCGGCACCTGCGCTGCGCCGGCAGAGGCCAGCAGCGTCGGCATCAGGTCCTGCAGCCCCACCAACGCATCGCACCGCTCGCCGGCCGGTAGCTGACCGGGCCAGCTGACCATGAGCGGCACCTTGCTGGACCCCTCGTACATCACCTCTTTGAAGTAGTGGCCGAAGTCACCCAGCATCTCGCCGTGATCGGCGCAGAACACCACGATGGTGGTGTCCCTCAGCCCGCGCTGCTCGAGGAAGTCGAGGATGCGACCGACCTGTTGATCTTGGAAGGTAACCAGGCCGTAGTAGAACGCCTTGATGGTACGGCGCGCCTCCGGCGACAGCCGGTCCCACTCGTATTCAGCCGGTCGGCTGGCCAGCGCGGGCAGGCCACGCTCGGCTAGCAGCTCCGCGCTCCCCACCGGGTCGGGCATCTGCCGCGGATCGTAGTGCGCGTCGAAGGGGCGCGGCGGGTCGAACGCCGAATGCGGCTTCGGAAACGAGCTGAACATCAGGAACGGCTGGTCCGAGTGGGATGCCAGGTGGCGGTCCAGATGGTGGAGGGTGCGCGACGCCACCCAGGCGTCCACGTAGTGTTCCGCTGGCACTATGCTGGCCGCCGCAAACACGTCGTTGTTGCCGAGGCCGTTGGCACGTGAGTAGCCGGCCCAGTCGGTGGTCTTCAGGTAGTCGATGTAGTCCTCGATCCCTAACTGCAGCGCTCGTGGATCGAACTTGACCAGCGCCCGGCCCGACTCGGCCACCTCCGTTACCTGGAAGCCATGGGTCACCCGCGGCTTGTCGGGCGGCATCTATGGGAGATAGTGAAGCTTGCCGCATGCGTAGGTGCGGTAGCCGGCAGTGCCGAGCTCGGCGGGCAGGGTGCGGAAGCCGTCGCGGAGCGCGCCGCCGTTGCTCTTGATGCCGGTGCACCGGTGCGGGTAGCAGCCGGTGATGAGCGAGGCGCGGGCTGGGACGCAGATCGGGTCGGGGGTGTAGGCCGCGGAGCAGCTCACCCCGCTGGCGGCGAGACGATCGATGTGTGGCGTCTCGACTAGGTGATTGTCGTTGCAGCCGAGTGCGTCCCAGCGCAGCTGGTCCGCCATTATCAGCAGGATGTTGGGCTTCAGAGCGTCAGGGTAGCCGCCATGCTGGTTCGTGCGTAGCGCGCGCCGGCGCCAGCCGAGAGCCTAGCCGGCGAAGCGCACCATCGGATGCTCGAACGACACCGGCATCGCGTCGCCGTCCTGCGTGGTGGTGCCCGGCGCCATGTAGTGGAACGCGAAGGCGCGCCGTTGGCGCCGGCTGCGATTGGGGCCGCTGGCGTGGAAGGTCAGGCAGTGGTGGAGCATCGCGCCACCGGCGGGCAGATCGACGGTCACCGCCTTCGTTTCGTCGGCCTGAGCACCGGCGTCCAGCAGCGGGCCGGTTGCCGTAACGCGGTCGTGGGCCACCAGCTCGCGATGGGAACCGGGGATGACCCGGATGGCGCCGTTGTCATCGTCCACGTCGTCCAGGGTTATCCAACAGGTAACCGCCGTTGCCGGCGTGCACTTCCAGTATGCGTTGTCCTGATGCCAGTAGATCGACCCGCCGTCGCCCGCAGGCTTGTAGAGCGCCTGGTCGCCGTATAACTGCAAATTGGGGCCAACCAGGGGCGCCACCCGCTCCACTATGTCCGACAGGGACGCCAGGCGACGGAAGTGGATGTTGCGCTGACACAGCCTCATCACCTGCAGCATCCGCTCGCCGTCGTTGCGGGAGAGGTCGCGGGCCGCAAGGTCGCGGGCCGCAAGGTCGCCAGAGACGGTCTCGTCAGGCTCGAACAGCGTCGCGTACTCGCCACGCAGCGTCTCTACCGCAGACGGCTCCAGCAGGCGCCCGAGCGACAGAAAGCCATCCCGGGCGAACGCCGCCGCATCGGCCTCTGACGACGCGGCGACTGCCACCGCCTAGCGCAGTCGCGCCCAGCGGATCTCCATCGCCTGGGCGTCACCGGCGTAGTACACAACAATGGCATCTCCGCTGGGCAGGGGAGCGGCGCAGGGCAGTCCATAGTTCCACTCCCCCATATCGGCGAGTAGCTCGCCGGTACCGGCGATGCTGGCCCCCGACTGCGCCGCCTGATCGTGGACTACCACTTCAGTGCCGGCCTCGAACGGGGCGTCGATGGCGGCGGCACGTCGCGCCCGAATGGAGCGCGATCCGTAGCGGTCCACCCACGCCAGTACCACGCTGCCATCGGGGAAGATAGCGGGCCGCGACGGCTGATCGCTGAAGCCGAGTGGCTCGGGCCCGCTCCAGGTACGGCCGTCGTCACGGCTGATCCTGCGGTGGATGTCGAGGTAGCGAGCTGCCTTGGAGTCGTAGGTCCAGGTAAAGCTCACCACTGCGCCGTCCGGCGCGACCGCCGCCCGCTGGTCCCAGTTGAAGATGCGGCCGGTGGGATCCGCCGCTACGACGGTGGGCGTCCCCCAGGTGGCGCCTTCGTCGTCGGAGAACAGGTACACCACTTTCTGCAGCCACGGCGAGCTGTCCTCGTAGTGCTTGTTGGACTCCAGGCTCAGCGCCAGCCTGCCGCTCGACAGCTGCAGCACCGGGCTGGTGACACTCGGCGGACCGACGTCGTCGGGGGTATCTACCGCCCACAGATCTCCCCAGGTGGCGCCGTTGTCTTCCGAGAGCGCGAGCAGCACGGTCAGCGGCAGACACCCCTCCGTCTCCTCGTTGAACAGCGGCTTGCCTGGATAGGCCTCGCGGTCCACCCACAACAGGACGGCGAGCAGCCGCCCCGGCGCCAGCTCGGTGATCTGAGCTGCGCTCAGCGAGCCGCGCACCCCTGCGAAGGAGGTGGCAAACGGCTGCGATGGCTCGCTCCAGGTGTCGCCGCCGTCGCCGGAGACCCGGATCTCACAGACGCCGGCCGGGTCGTCCTTATACGCACCGAGCTTGTAGCTGCAGATCATCGAGCCGTCGGCAAGGGCGGCGACGTGCGGCGCCGATGCCACGGCACGACTCCCCTCGCCTGCCAGTGCGACGACCCCTCTGTCGGTTATCTCCATTTCTAGACCACCAGCGGCGCCATGGCCCGCTCGATGGTAACCTCGGCCGGCAGCCGCTCGAAGTAGTAGGCACTGGATGGACCGAGAAAACCCTGCACATGGGTCTCGTCGCTCCCCTGCAGCACCGCATCCAGCGGGCCGAACCTTCGCCACAGCTGGTCCAGCTCCTGCGCTGAGAGTGACGCCAGCAGCTCAGCCTGCAGTCTTGCGCTGAGGGACGCGTCGGCGTCCACATCGCTGCCGCTGCCAGGCGCGCCATCGCTCGCTGCCAGCTCGCGGAGATGGCGGAGGGCAATCATCACCTGGATGAGGCAGGAGAGCCTGGCCTCTTCCGCGGGATGGAGGTGTGCGATCTGGCGCTCTAGGCGGCTCTGGTCGCCGGCGAGCACCGCCCGATACAGGTCGAGTAGCACCGCTGCCTCCTCGCGGAACAGCTCGATGGTACGCGCCAGCCGGCGGTATGCGGCAGACCCTTCCGGCAGCAAGTCCAGTCCGCGCTCCCGCAACGTCGTGTCACGCTGATGGGGAAACGTATTGCCAAAGCTGCGGTAGCCGAGATGCACGGTGCGACGCTTGTTGGTCGAGTAGCGACTACCCCAGTGAAGCAGCGAGTTGTTGTAGAACACCCCATCCCCCACACCGAACTCCACCGCGATGTCGCCACTCAATGCGGTGGTAGTGCCGCCCGGGGCCACCAGCTCCGCGCGCTTCGATTCGCTGGTGAGGCGCCGGTGACTGCCCGGGACGACGTGCAGAATCGCCTCCTGGTAGAGAGCGATGTTCCACTGCACGTAAGAGGGGCCGTTGGCCTCGTCGTCGGCAATGATCTCGCTGAGAGGGCCGTCCTGATCCGGCCGGACGTCACGGTGCCAGTTGCGGGGATCGGTTCCCCATGCTTGACCGGTCGGTTGCTGCGGCGGCGGGTCGTGCTCCGGGTTGCACAGGACGGCGATGTTGCCGACGCCCAGCTGACTCTCGGGGCAGCCGAGGGCCTGCGCCGAAACCCCAAAAGTGTTGTCGTGGAGTGCAAACTCCAGGCCTAGCCGGCTGCTCTCATCCGCCAGCTGCACCAGATCCGAGCGCGGCGTCGGGTTGCTGTCCCAGCCAGGGTCTGTCGCCCGCGCCCGTGCCACGGTGGTATCCACGCTATCGCGCAGCGGCTGCAGCAGGTCGGCCGGCACAACATCGTGCACGATGACGAAGCCGTCATGCGTGCAGCTGGTCACGCATATCCGCGGTCAAATGGATGCCTTCCATGGGTGTAACTGCCGACAGCGTACCGTCGCAGACGCCGCCTCCGCCACGTCGACGGGGGCATGGCGGGGCAGTAGGCTGGCCGCCGACCACCGTGGCTGACGAAGGGACTGACCGCGCGCAGCTGGGTTGGGCGGAGATTCAGCCCCGGACGCCGGTGCGGGCGGCACAGCCGGGCACCTGGTCGGTCATCTACCACGTCGGCGCGCGCGGCGTCGACGACGGCGGCTCGGTCCGCTTCGCGTGGCGCGACACCAGCGACTGGGCCGCGCCGCAGTTCGACGATCCGGCCGCCGCCAACTACGCCGTGGTAAGGATCGACGGCGCTGCCTCTTTTCGCGTCGGCTTCGAGAAGCAGCGCTACCCATGCCCTTTCCGCACCGGGGTGGTGGTCGACATCTTCGATGGCTGGCTGCAACAGGACGACAGCGTCACGCTGATCCTCGGCGTGCGTGACGGCGGCGGACCTGGCAGCTACGCGCAGACCTTCGCCGACCCGCACTTCGAGTTTCGTGTGGCCGTCGACTGGGCCGGCGCCGCGATCCCGGTCGCAGTGCCGTCGCCGACCGTGCGGGTTGTCGCCGACGCTCCACAGCGGATAGTCGCCGTCGGCCCCGCCGCCCCCGACCACCGAGGACGCGGCTGGCTCGGCGTCCGTATCGAGGACGAGTGGGGAAATGTGTGCGACGCATTTCGCGGCAGCGTCACCTTCGACAGCGGCGGCCTCGCTGGCATGCCCGCCAGCTACCGCTTCACCGAGAGGGACGCCGGCGCCCACCGCTTCATCGATCTGGTTGCGCCCTGCGCCGGCTCGTATCGGGTGCGCGCCACGGCGCCGGGTCTGCTGCCAGCAGAGGCCAACCCGTTCGTGATAGCGGAGACCGCATCACTGGCAACGCCGCTGTGGGGCGACCTGCACGGCCAGAGTGGCGAGACCGTCGGTGCCGGCAGCGTCGAGGCCTACTTCGCGTTCGCCCGCCATCGCGCCTACCTCGACTTCGCTAGCCACCAGGGCAACGACCTGCAGATTACCCCCACGTTGTGGGAGAGGATCCGGCAGGCGGCAAACGACCACGACACGCCCGGACACTTCGCCGCCCTCCTGGGATGGGAGTGGTCGGCCAACACGGCGGTTGGCGGCGACCACAACGTCTATCTGCCGGCAGAGGACGGCCCACTGTACCGTTCGAGCACCCTGCTCGCGGCTCCGGCCGACGACGAACATCCCCCACGTCGAGGCCCTGTATTCCCGGCTGCGGGAGGCCGAGCCCGGCGCGCTGGTGGTGCCACACGTGGGCGGCCGGCGTGCCAACCTGGACTGGCACTCCCCGGAGCTGGAGAGCGTGATCGAGGTCCTTTCGGAGTGGGGTGAATTCGAGTGGTTCCTGCGAGATGCCCTGGCTCGCGGCTATCGGGTCGGATTCGTCTGCGGCAGGGACGACCACAAGGGCCGCCCCGGCGCCGGCCATCCGGGGCGAAGCACGTTCGGCGTCTACGGCGGGCTTACCTGCGTCCTCGGTGAATCCCTCGGCCGCGCCGCGGTGCTGGACGCGCTGCGCCATCGCCGCTGCTACGGCACCAGCGGTCCACGTATTGCGGTCAGCGCGGAATGCGGCAGCCATCCCATGGGTGCCGCATTCCGCCAGCTCACCACCGCCGGTCGAGGTGGCCGTGGCGGGCACCGACGACGTCGAGAGCATTGCGCTGCTACGCGGCAGCGAGGAGGTGGCCGTACATCCCGACCAGCCGGCGCGGTCCGCCGACACGGTCCGCGTCGCCTGGCGGGGGGCCCGCAACGGCGACCGGCAGCGACCGCTGCGGTGGGATGGGGCGCTGGAGATCAGCGGTGGCGTCTTCGACGATGCGCGCGGGTGGGCGTTCGACTCGCCGGCCGAGGGGCTGCACCAGGCAGCGCCGAGCCGCCTGGCCTGGCGGTCGGTGACCACCGGGGACGAAGATGGGGTGCTGGTCGACGTGGCCGGCGGCGACGAGGCCACGCTCACCTTCCGGACCGCGCCTATCGCCTGTGAGGTACGGCTGGGCGATATCCGCCGCGCGGTGGTGGAGCACGCTGGCCCGGGCGTCGATACCGCGGTGCGATTCGAGATGACACCGAGCGGCATTGGCCGCGATGTGACGGCCGTCCTGCGAGATCCGACGCCGCCGCGTAGCGGCTGCCACGCCTACTGGATCCGCGTTCGGCAGACGGACGGCGCCAAGGCGTGGGTCAGCCCGTTCTTCGTTACCGTGCAGAGCGACTATGGCGCAGTCCCCTCCTCCTCGATCAGCTCATCGAACTGCTCCATCGGCACCGCCGGCGAGGTGCTGAAGCTGATGCCGGTGATCTTGGTGAGGGCGACGGAGACCAACATCGCCTCTCGGATGCCCGGCAGCTCGGCGATCATGGTCAGGTCGCGGTCGCCGAGCAGCGCGTAGGCGGATAGCAGCTTGCCGCCGCGCTCCTCGAACAGGTCGTAGGCGCGCTGCGTGCGCTGACCGCTGATCTCGTGCAGCGAGTCCTGGGTATAGCCGCCAAAAAAGAAGAAGGTCTGACACGGTGTACCCGCCACGGACGCCGCCCGCAATGGGTGCGCCACCGCCGAGCGCCCACCGCTGCCGAGGGCGCAGCGCCGCCTACGCGTCTTGCACCGTGCGCAGCAGCGACTCGTCGCGCGCCACCGCCTGTAGCTCGCAGTCGCGCCAGTAGTACTGGAGGTCGGCGCGGCGCCAGCCGGCGTAGATCTCTTCCCAGTCCAGTATGCGGCCGTGCGGATGCAGCGCCTCCTCGCACATCGGCTCCCTCGCGCTCTGATAGCGGTAGTCGACCGACAGCCGTATCCGCCGCGTAGTGTTGGGCAGCGAGCGGTGCACGCACATGCTGTGGAACACCACCACGTCTCCAGCGTGGAGGTCCCAATCGATCCAACCGTTCCCTTCCGCAGGGGAGCCCGGCCGGTCGCTCGGTAGCAGCGCGCGCCGCCGGCCAGCCCCGCGGGCAGGCTCCATAGGTAGCACACCGATACGGTGCGAGCCCGGGAGAAGGCTCAACGTTCCCAGCGCGCGGGGACAGTCGGAGAGGGGCACCCAGCAGGTGTAGGTCTCGCGACAGCCCTGGACGAAGACGTAGTCCTGGTGAGCGGGCGTGGGCGCGTTCTCCTGTGCCGGCAGCATTACCCGCGCAATCTTCTGCGGGTGGACCAGCTGGCCTGCTCCGACCAGCTCCGCCACCCGCTCGAGCAGGGCCGGATGGTGGCCGAGCCGATGGAAGGACTCCATCCGCTGCAACGCCTGTTGGGAGATACCCACGCCGAGCACCGGCGCCAGGTCGGCGATGTGGTCGGCCGCGATCCCCTCCTCCAGGGGCGCGCCTTCGCGCAACCAGCCGTGGTCGCGGCACAGGGCCAGGATCTCGCCACGCAGGGACGCGAGCTCCTCCGCGGGCAGCAGCCCGCGCAGCAGCGCGAAACCGTCTCTGGCGACCCTTGTCGCCAGCTCCTCGGCGCGCGCTTCGGGCTCTGGCACCGAGGCAGTATGGAGCTAGCGGAGCCGGGCGACCAAGGTCCGGTCTATAGATACACGCCGGCGATGAAGCCGGGGGCTACCCGAAACGGGCCAGGCTCGCCGAGGTGTACCACGTCCGTCCACTCGGGGATGTAGGCCTGCAGCTGGACGCCGGCAAAGGCACCGAACCCCTCCCACCCCGCCGCCAGCACGGCACGCGCCTCGCCCAGCACCTGACTGCCCTCACGGGCGAGCCAGTCATTGGCGGTCGCCTGGATGCGGCGAATGCTGGCGTCGATGTTGGCCGACAGGAAGCCGAGCGGGATGTGGAAGCCAGCGCCGACTCCCACCGACCACAGCTCCTCCGCCCCCTGGGGGCCACCATCGGCAGCCGCCGGCAGTTAGCCGCCGCTGAACATCGTGTAGGTGATGCTGGTGCCGATCCGAAATGCCAGACGGTGAAATCCATCGTCGCCACTCCAGTAGTCGACGTTGCGCACACCGTCGGTTGCCACACTGACCAACCCGATGTGGAAGCCGCGGAAGCTCTCCGACACGTTCACCTGCCCAAGCTGCAGGCCGGATGCGTGACCGGCAACGTTCACCAGCCCCAACTGCACACCACGCACCAGCTTGGCGATGTTGACCACGCCTAGCTGGGCACCGGCGACACCCCGGCGTAATTGACCGTCGACAGCTGGGCGCCGCGTACGCCCCCACCGTGTGGCCGTAGACACCACTGCCCTGGAACCCGGCTATGTCCGCGGACGCCCAGCTGAACACGCCGCTGGCCTGCGCCCCGGCTAGCGAACCGCGGGCCACGGTCGCGAC
>CAJWOB010000057.1 GCA_913043885.1 uncultured Spirochaetaceae bacterium
GCCGCCGGTAGCGCGTAGCCGGAGGTGGCGGTGGCCAGCAATGCGGCAAGGGTGCCGCGGCGGGCGCCCGATCCAGGGGCTGCAGCCAGGCGAGCGGCGTAGGCGGCCGCCACGCCGAGAGCGACCACCGCGATGGATACCGCGGTGGCCAATCCCACGGTGGTAAGCGTGGCAGCGATGATGCGAGGGCCTGGGCCCCCAACCCGCAGCGTCCAGCCCACCATCTGTGCCACCGGAACTACGAAGCCGACGAGAACCGGGATCGAGCAGGCGGCCGTCGCCCACCAGCCGCGCCGCCCAAGCACACCCCGCATCGCGGGGCAGTGGTGGAGGCCCGGTGCATCGTAGCGGGCGCGGCCACGATAGCGCAGCTCCATGACGATGAGGGCGGCCGACAGGAGCAGGAGCACCGCGGCAATGGCCACCGCCGCTCGCTGGCTGCCCAGCGCGAACCACGCACGAAACACCCCGATGGTGAGGGTGTCGACGCCGAGCCAGTGGCTAGCGCCGAACTCGCTGAGAGTCTCCATAGCGACCAGCGCTGCGCCACCCACCAGCGCGGGACGCGCGGCCGGCAGCGCGGCGTGCCAGAAGCTCGCCAGTGCCCCGTGGCCGTGGCTGCGCGCTATCTCCACCACCCGCGCGCTCTGTGTAGAGAAGGCGGCGCGCGCAGTCAGGTAGACGTAGGGATACAGCACGGCGCTGAGGAGTGCCGCCAGACTCAGGAATCCGCGGACCCGCACCACCGGATAGCTGCCCGGTGGCAGGCCCATGGTCTCGCGGAACAGTGCCTGGACCGGCCCAGCGTAATCGAAGACGCCACTGTAGGTGATGGCCGCCACGAAGGGCGGAAGCGCCAGCGGCAAGACCAGCAACCACGACAGCAGGCGCCGCGCCGGGAACTCGTAGCTGGTGACCACCCACGCGGCCGCAGCCCCCACCGCGCTCGACGCGAGGGTAACGGTCGCCACCAACGCCAGTGTGTTGAGCACGTAGCGCGGCAGAACGGTACGGGCCAGATGGCCCACCTCCGGCGAGCCGAGCGCGCCCAGGTGTCCGACGATGACCAGGAGGGGAACGGCTCCCAGCGCCGCCAGCACCCACAGCGGCGCTAGCCAGCGGCGGGCGGGGGACGCCGCCAGAGCGCGAGCTATCGCCAATCTACCTCATCGAAGATACGGACCGCGGCAGCGTTGCGCTCACCGAGCTGGTGCAAGCCAAGGTCGTCGGCGCGAAACGAGCCCCAACCAGCCAGCACGGACTCCGCGTCGACCTCTGGGTTCACCGGATACTCGTGGTTGGCGCCGGCGTACACGCCCTGCGCCTCCACACTCACCAGAAACTCCAGTAGCGCGATCGCGTTCTGCAGGTTCTTCGCGGTCGCCGTCACCCCGCCGCCGCTGACGTTCACGTGGGTGCCGCGACGCTGTTGGTTGGGGAAGAACACCCCGATACTCTCCACCACCTGGCGATCGGCGGCCTCGTCCGACGCCTGCAGCCTGCCGAAGTAGTAGGTGTTGACCACCGCCACGTCTCCCTCGCCGGCGGCAACTGCCTTGATCTGATCGGTGTCGCCGCCCGACGGGGTTCTGGCCATGTTGGCGACCATCCCGGCCGCCCAGTTGCGGGCCGCCGTGGCACCGTCACTGGCGATAATGGAGGCCAGCAGCGACTGGTTGTAGATGTTGCTCGACGACCGAATGAGGACGCGGCCGCGCCAGCGCGCCTCCGTAAGCGCCTCGTAGGTCGACAGCTCGGACGGGTCGACACGATCGCGGTGGTAGACGATGACCCGGGCGCGGCGGGTCAGCCCATACCAGTAGCCGTCCGGGTCGCGAAGGTGGCCGGGCACCGCCCCCCGCAGCGGAGCCGAGGCGACCGGTTGCAGCAGGCCGAGCTCCTTCGCCCTTACCAGCCGCCCGGCATCTACTGTGAACAGCAGGTCGGCGGGGCTGGCCGAGCCTTCGCGTTGCAGCCGGGCGATCAGCTCGTCGAGATTGCCCTGCACCACGTTCACCCGGATTCCGGTGAGCTCGCGGAAACGATCGTAGAGGAGGTCGTCCGACTGGTAGTGCCGGTGCGAGTAGATGCTGACTTCTCCAGCGTTGGAGGCGGCGTCGCCCGGCTGGCCAGCTGCGACCAGCGCCAGCCCCTGGGATAGCAGGATCGCCGCAAGCAGGGCTATGCGGCGGGAGCGTACCGCGGTCATGAATCGCGAGGATTGTTATTAATGCAGATTAACGGTGTCAAGACTGCGGTACCCGAGCCTCCTGCGACCGAGCTGGGTCGGTACGGACGGCCGCCTCGTGCATCCTATCCGCCATGCTAATCGTCACGGTGTCGCGACAATTCGGTAGCCACGCCGATCCGATCGTACAGATGGTCGCCAAGAAGCTCCGTTTCGAGATCCTGGACAAGGACCTCATCAGGGAGATCGCGCGTCGCGCCAAGGTGGACGAGGGTGCGGTAAAGGAGCTGGACGAGGAGGAGGAGACCGGCCTTATCGGCTTCATGTCGCGGTGGATGGACTCCGAGGCACTGGCGCGCGGGGCCGCGTTTGAGACCGGCGTCTTCAGCTGGGACCTTGCCGGCCAGGAGAACAGCGACGAGGAGCACCACGTCCTCGACCGCGTCGAGTATCACCGCATCGTCGAAGACGTCATCCGCGCGGTGCACGGCCGCGGTAAGGCGGTGATCATGGGTCGCGGCGGCGTGATGGTGCTAAAGGAGTACCCCGATGTGTTGCGGGTCCGCATCACCGCGTCGGTGGAGTCGCGGGCCGAGCGGGTGGCGGAGCTCATGAAGCTGGACTATCGCACCGCCTTCCGTGAGGTGGAGGCCAGTGACCGCCGCCGTGCCGCCTTCCTGCGCCGCTGGTATCAGGTGGAGTGGACCGACCCGGCGCTATATCACCTGATGATAAACACCGACGTGGCCAGCGAGGAGCTTGCCGCGGCGGTCATCGTCGCAGGCACCAAGGAGCTGAGCCGCTAGGCGCTGCCCGCTATTCCTCGGCGTCGTCCTGCACGATGAACAGGGAGGGCAGTACGATCGAACCGCCGATCGTTACGGTCCACTTCGGAACGCCCTGGCCGACGACACTCAGCTGGGATCGCGCGTCCATCGCACCCCCTGGAGGCAGCAGCGTATCAGCGACGCTGATCTCAGGTCTCCGTCGCCTCGATCTGGTCTGCAGGCGCCTTCTCGCGCCGCGCCAGCAGGGCGAACGGGAGTGCGCCGAGCTGCACGGCAGCGGACACCAGGTAGGAGGCGCCATAGCCCTGTACGTCCGCCACCCGCCCCAGAAACGGCTGCGCCACGACACCGCCGGTCGACCCGACCAGCGAGTCGAACGACAGCAGCGTCGCCCGCTGCTCTGAGGGGATGAGGCCATTGAGGTAGGCCTGCCGCACCGGACCGGTCGCCGCGAACATCAGCGCCCACAGCACCACCACCACGATCGCCAACCAGAAGGTCTGAGCCAGGCCGATGACCACCAACGCACTGACGCTCAGCGCCGTGGCGAGTGCCAGGATGGTGGTCCGACGTCCGAACAGCCGCCGAATCCGTGGCACCAACAGGCCGCCCGCTATCTGCGGGCCGGCGACGATCGCCGCCGCGAGCCCGGCGATCCCGTACGCCTGCTCGCCATACAGCTCGAGCAGGTAGGGCTGCATGGCGTAGAAAGCGTAGAAGCCGACACCGGCGGAAAAGGGAGCGGCCAGCATCACCCATCGCACCGGGCGGTTGCGCAGGCCGTGCTGAACCGAAGCGCTCAGGATCTGCTTGATCGCCTGCCCCACCTTGGTCGCCTTTTGCGGCGTGAAGCCGAGGTCCCGCATCAGCATCAGCATCAGCGCGAGCAGGAAGTTCACCAGAAGGACGCCGGCGCGCACGATGTAAGGGACACCGAGGTTGGTGAGCTGTGCCACCAATCCTCCCGCAAGTGAGCCGCTCAACATAGCCACCCCAGCCACCACCTGGCCACGGGCGAACACCTTCTCCATCGGCCCGTCCTAGCCGGTGGCCTTCATCGCGTCGACGATCCACGCCTCGGTGGCACCGGAGAAGAAGGTGAAGCCCAGCCCCAGGAACATCGAGCTAAGCGCCCAGCCATAGAACGGCGCCTGCACCCGCCACATCCACAGGTATAGGAGGGTGGAGACCAGCAGCGTGATCGAGCCGATCATGTAGGACGCTCGCCGCCCCCAGGTGTCGGCTACCACCCCGGTAGGAACCTCGAACAGCATGGTGCCCAGCGTGAAGAACGCAAACGCCTCCGCATTGCTCAGCCCGGCATCCAGGAGGAACAGGGTATTGATGCCCCAGATAAAGGAGGCCGCCAGGGTGTTGGACAGCGTGAGGCTGAGGTAGATCCGCTGAACGCCCCGCGATTCTTTGTTTATCGACGTGCTACGGCGCTGTGCTACAGGGCCTCGGCGGTCTGCTGCAGCGCCCGGATAACCCAGTATCCGACCGTCGCCGGCCAGAACAGGCCCTGCACGATTGCCGCGAAGACCGTCTGCGACGAAGCGATAGCAACGCCTACGCCGACGCCAACCAGGGCGTAGGTGCCACCACTGACGCTGATCCGAGCTCGCCGGTCCTCATGCTCACTCATCAGGGCGGGAGTGTGACATGCACGCGGCGTCCCACCAACAGCAGGATCGAGACGGTGCCGGGGTCGTTGACGGTGCCGGTTGCCCGCGACACGGTAGCTTCCATGCCCAACGCCGAGATCGTGTCCATCGGCTCCGAGCTTCTGCTCAGCCAGATCGTGGACACCAACTCCGCATGGATGGCGCAGCGTCTCACCGATCTCGGCATCGACCTGTTTCACACCTCGGTGGTCGGGGACAACCGCAGCCGCATGGCCGAGGTCATCGGCCGGGCTCGAGGTCGCGCGGACGTGGTGATCTGCGGTGGCGGCCTTGGGCCCACACAGGATGACCTTACGCGTGAGGTAATCGCCGAGGTTACCGGTCGGGAGCTGGTGAGCGACCAGGCGCTGGTCGCCTCCATAGAGCGAATGTTCACCAGCCGGGGATTGCGGATGACCGCCAACAACGAGCGCCAGGCGCTTATCCCGCAGGGAGTGACCGTCCTCGACAACCCGAACGGCACCGCCCCAGCGTTCGCGGTCGACGATGAACTGGGCGTGCTGCGTGCCCTCCCCCGGTGTGCCCCTCGAGCTCAAGTGGTTGTTCGAGCATGCGTTGGTGCCGCTGCTGCGCAACCGCTACCACCTGGCGGAGACGATCACCTATCGGGTGTTGAAGGTGGTGGGACTGGGGGAGAGTGCGATCGACGACCAGATCGGCGAGCCAATCGCCGCCTCCAGCAATCCGAACGTTGGCGTCCTCGCGCACCCCGGACAGGTGGATGTGCGTGTCGCAGCCAAGGAGGCCTCGGCAGCGGACGCAGCGGCGCTCATCGAGCCCGTGGAGCGAGAGGTCCGGCGGATCCTGGGGGAACACGTCTTCGGCGCAGACGAGGACACCCTCGAGGCAGCCGTCGGACCGCTGCTAAGGGCGAGAACGCTGACCGTCGCCTCCCACGAGGACGTGACTGGCGGCATGCTGGCCCAGACGCTCTCGACCGCGGCCGAGGGCGACTTCCTGCAGGGGATCGTCACCTCGTTGGGTGCTGAAGAGGCAAGCGACGGAGGCGTCGCAGCGCGGCGCGCAGCCGACCTGGCTGCTCGATGCGGAGCCGGGGCTACCGTGGCCGTTCATGGCGTTCCGTTACCCGGTGGCGGCGGCGAGAACCTCAGGCCGGGGCAGACCGTGGTGGCGGTGGTGGTCGGCGATCGGGTCGAAGAGCGCCGCTTCGGCTGGGCCGGGACCGGCACTGCCGATCGCACCCGCACAACCCGCTACGCGCTGGCGTTGCTGCGCGAGGCGCTGCTGAGGTGACCTGCTTCCTGCTGTCGCCCGCGCGCACCGCTGGCGTCACCATCCTAGGCGAGGCCGCTACCTCGATCAGCCAGCTCTACTCTCGCGGCAAGCTGGCCCACGCAGAGGCTTCCGCGCCGCCGCACGATCGCCGGGCGCCCGACAGGGCGCCGCTACGCCGGCCGGGTCGTGGTGAACCGCGGTAGCCCGGCGGTCGGCGTGTAGCCCGACGGCTCCAACACCACCAACGTGGGGCGGCCGTTGGCTGCGGTCGGCAGGGGCAGCTCCACCGTGTGGTGGCGCGGCACGTACACGGCGAGGTCGGGGTGGGCGTTGAGAAAGGCGTCCACCCAGGTCATGCCGCCACCACCTGAACCTGCGAGGGGGGGCAACGCGTAGTGCATGGGCACCACCCACTTCGGCTCCAGGTGGTCGATCATCCGCGCCAGCTCGGGCAGCTTCACGGTGTTGCGCTCGCCGGCTATCGCCAATAGCAGGTCGCACTTACCGCGCCATGGGCCGAGGTCCTCGTTCGGGATGCCGTAGCCGATGTCGCCGACATGGGCCACCCACAGGCCGGCCTCGCCCTCACCCGCATAGAACGCGTACATGGCGTTGTCCATGGGGTCATGCTCGGTATGCTCGGTATGCTCCTTGGCCGCAATCGTCACTATCGGGTGGCCGTTGAGCTCAGCCGCCTCGCCCAGAGCGTTGCCCGTGGCGACGTCGAGCGCGTTGATCACCCGCGGCGAGCCGGCCACCAGGCCGGGGTTGCCGTGGGCGCGATCGGTCAGCGAGCTGACGATGACGGTGTCCGCTTCCAGCCGTCTGCCGTCGTCGGGCAGCTTCGTCTCGTCGAAGTGATAGGGATCCATAACCACGCTCGGCCGTCCGCCTTCCCACAGGCGGAAGCAAGCGTGGCCGACGAACTCGATGGCCAGCACCCTACGGCTCCCCGAAGACATCGATGAGGGTGTTGCGCACTGCATCGCGTGCCTCGGCGTCGAGGCCCGTGCGTGGGCTGCGAAGCCGCGCGTTGGGGACCAGGCCGTACAGCTCCATTGCCACCTTGATACTCCCCAGCCAGTCGTGGTCCACCGCCGCCTTTAGCCACCGATCCTCATATCGCTCCACCATCGCCCACGCCTCCTTGGTCCGCTCCGCCTTCAGATGCGCGTAGAACTCCAGGGCGATCGCCGGGCGGAATGGCGCCACCGTGCACAGGTACGCCGCAGCGCCCAGGGGATGGCCAAACATGAAGTTACGCATCTGCCCGCCGCTGATGACCGCGAAGCTCTGATCGGCGGTGGCCCGCAACATATCGTAGTAGGCGTAGAAGGGGTCGCCATCGTTCTTGATGCCCACCACCTCCTCGCGTTGGGCCAGCTCGCGCACCGCGTCGATCGGGTAGGGATCCGGCCACGCCCCCCACACGATGAGGGGCATCTCCGTCGCATCGCGGATGCCGTCGAAGTAGCGGACGATCACATCGCGCCCCTGACCGAGCCACGGATTGATCTGCACCTTTACCGCGTCCACGCCGGCCTGGTCGGCGCGCCGCAGGAAGTCGCGGCTCTCGTCAATGGTGTAGTAGCCGGTGGAGGCGACGAACAGGGAACGCCCGGCCACGGTACGGGCGAACAGCTCGGTGAGCTGCCAGATCTCGTCGGGCGAGAGCGCAGCGAACTCACTGCTGCCGTAAGTGAGCAACACCACCGGCACCCGCTCGGTACACAACCAGTCGACGTAGCGCTCCATGGCGGCGTAGTCGACAGCATCGTCCTCGGTGAAGCAGATGTTCACCGGCACCACCGGCCCCGCGAGCCGGTCGACCACGTCGGTGGCGCGGCTCACTCGCCTGCCTGCCCGGCGGCCGGCTGCTCCGCTGTGACGGTAGCCTTCCCTTCCAGGAAGTGGATCCTCTCGTCTCCCGCGTACTGACACCAGAAGGAGCCCTTCGTGCTGGTCCATACCGCTGTCCAGGTGCGGTCGTCGGCGGCGCGATACAGGGAGCGGGAGCCCATCTGCGGTCGGCCGGCGATCAATTGATCGCTCGACATATCCCATGGCTCAAACTCGGTGGTACGTACGTTGAGCACGGCGATCGGGTCTGGCATGACGCTATTCTCCGCTGGGATGCCGGCGGGCACAAATGCGAGGCTGCGACGCAGCGGCCGGCCGTGGACGCGTGCCGCGTTAGTTCTTGTACTTGACTGCGGTGCCGTAGACCAGGATCTCAGCCGCCCCCTGCATGACCGTAGCCGAGGTGTAGCGGAGGTTGATGACCGCGTCGGCGCCAAGCCCCTCGGCCTCCTGGACCATGCGCTGGGTGGCGATGGACCTGGCTTCGTTGATCATCTCCGAGTATCCGGTCAGCTCGCCGCCGACCATCGACTTGAAGCCCGCCATGATGTCCTTGCCCATGTGCTTGGCCTGGATCATCGATCCCTTTACCACGCCGAGGGTCTCGAGCTCCTTGCCGCTGACGAAGCTAGTATTCACTAATGTCATCTTCCTTCCCTCCTCGCAGCTCGCGAATGCGCAAGACTGCCGCGGCGGCCATGCCACCGATCACGAACAGCGCGCCGGCGGCGATCACCCATTTGACCACGCCGACCACCTCGATGCCGTCGAGGACCAGAAAGAAGAACACCGCATAGGCGGCCGCGAACCCCGCCACCACCAGCGCCGATACCACCGGAGCCACGTAACCTTTCACTCTGTCCTCCTGACTAATGTAACACAGCGGTGGGCCGATTTTCGTCGCCGGCACGGTGCGACGGCGATGGCTCCTGGTCCTAGACCGCTATTCTCCCCTCGTGGGTGACAGAGAAGTCGCGTCGTGACAGAAGGCACCGGGTGCATCGGCTTCGGTGCCAACCGCCGCTCGGGCGCGCGCAGTCGCCGGGCTACCCGGGCTGGCTTGTTCGTTCGTTTCCTCCGCCCCTCCCACCGCCGCCGCAACCTTCCGCCAGCGGATGACCGGTGCGGCCGACACGACCACGCTCGTTGGCTACCATTAGCAAGTGAGCGCAGCGGAGAAAGGGGCACATGGTGGCGGTGGCACCCCGCCGATAGCGGGAGACCCGGACAGCTTCCCCTCGGACGCCGAGCTGGCGCGCACGCTGGCGGCCACCACCGGCCGTGCAACCCTCTGCACCCTCACCGCCGACGGGTATCCATTTGGCAGCGTGGTTTCCCACGCGATCGCGGACCGGGATGGCGCCCCCATCTTCCTGATCTCGGAGCTGGCCGAGCACACCATCAACGCCCGGCGCGACCAACGCGGCAGCCTGTTGGTTACCGCCGTGACGCCCGCCGATGCCGATCCCCTCAGCACCGCCCGCCTCACCCTCCTGGGCACGTTGCGCGTCATCGACGAGAGCGCCGAGGCGAGGGACACCTACCTGGGCGCGCATCCCTACGCCGGCTACTACGCCGACTTCCCGGACTTCAGCTTCTGGCGCCTCGCAGTGGAACGCTGTCGCTTCGTCGGGGGTTTCGGCCACATGAGCTGGGTCGACGCCGCCGACTATGCCGCGGCCGAGGTGGATCCGAGGGCGTTCGGTTCGCGGGTGGACTGGGACGACTACGCGACGATCGTGGAGCGGGCTTTCCCTTCGGCGGCAGCGGCGGAGAGTTTCGGTGCGGAGACGATCGGCGCTCATCCCTGGTGGACCTTCTTCGAGATGTTCGGGCGAAGCGAACCGCGACGCTTCGTGCACCGGGTGCTCGAGGTCCTGTCCCGGCGACATCGCCACTGGCGCTGGCGTACCGATCTCTTCGGGGACCCCGCCTCGTTGCGGGTCGATGCGAGCGCGGGCCGTTGCTCGGCGGTGGTGATGAACATGGTGGCCGGGGAGATCCGCGGCCTGGGCGAGAGCGTTGGCGCCCAGATCGTCGGCGGGACGGTGCGAGCCAACGGACTCGTCCTCGAGCTGCAGTTCCCCGTCGCCGCCCGCGAAGCCTCGGCTTCCTCGGAGGAGCTACCGCCCGCCGCCCGGGACGCCCTGCACCTGATGACGACGTGGCTCGAGGGAGACCGTCCGGTCTCGGCCTCGGTGCCCTCCGTGATTCAGCTCCAAGAGCACCACGGGATGACCCGCGCCGAGGCGCGCATCGCGCACCGGTTGGTCACGGGCCGCTCGGTCCGCCAGTGCGCGGACGACCTCGGCGTCTCGGCCAGCACCGTCCGCACCCATCTTTCTCGGATATTCGACAAGACCGGGCAGCGGCGACAGGGGGCGCTGGTCGCGCACCTACTCCGACTCCGAACGCCCCTCGGCGCCGAGGTCTGACCCTCCTCGGAGGAGTCGGACGAGGAAACGGTGGAGGCCATCCTTTTGGGCCTTGGGTCGAGCTCGGAGGACGACAGCAGCCAGGAGGAAGAAGCAGCCGCCGGGAACGGCCACGGTGATGCGGTGATTGGCGGCGGCGCCCTCCGCCATCGCGGTGTCCCGGCCGCCGCGCGCGCG
>CAJWOB010000058.1 GCA_913043885.1 uncultured Spirochaetaceae bacterium
CATCAAACTCCCGTTCCAGGCGGACTACCGATTATTCCGGAGTCCAGTTTCAGGTCCTCAACGCAACACGCCCAGGGGGCAAGACGACAAACCCTCTGATTTTCTATAACCTCTAAAAGGAATTCAATCTCGCCGTCTCGGCAGATGCGGGTCATCTGGAAGATCTGGGGCGCCTAACTGTTCATGAAGCAGATCACCAATTCGGATAGGGCGTGCAGGGGGTCGCGTCCGAGGAAACTCTTTCACGCTGTCTTTATAACTGGTCCGATGCGCCGTCAATCTAGCTAGGGTTGTAAGACAGTTTCGTCCCTGACATCGCCCCATACCGATCCTGGTGGCTGCTTTCAGTTGCAGAGGAGTAGTAAGGCCTTTCGCGTTGTAATGATTTATTTCGCCCAGCGTTACATCCTCACAGCGACAGATGATGGTTTCAGGAGTCAATAAATCATACCAGTCGACATCGTGCATAAAAATGCGCTCGAGTCCCTCCCGAAACATACATAGATTTCTATGTCTAGAACAATCCCGAAGCAAGGCGGCTTCCGCTGATTCCGACATCGCTATACCCGCATACTTGGCCGCATTGATCCCGGCAATACGACCCTCGTTAAGTGCAAGTTCTACGCCTCCAATGGATCCGCCATCACCCGCAACAAAAACTCCCTGTACACTAGACATCATTTTTTCATTTCTGACAACGTTTGTACCGCCACGCAGTGGCATTGATATCTCTCGGACGCCGAGGAGTCTAGGCAACTCCAATGAGGGCGTGAGGCCCATTCCAGTGACCATTGTTTTTGCGATAATTCGACGGGCCCGCGACCGTTCGAATTTTCCATTCCTGGTAATCGGCGCGACATCAACAGCGCTTAAGCATTCGTTTCCGTGAGCCGCGACGACGCCATAACCCCGAAGAATGGGAATCTTCGCTTTATGTAAAATCTTGAGATATTTGATGGCAAGGCCGAGAGTTGATCCCCCTCGTATCAGGTTTCCCGCCTGACGGAACACCCGCCAGGATTGGCTTGAAGCCTCTACGACTGCCGCAACCTCTGCACCTACAGAAACGAGATTGGCGGCAGCTACGAGTAAGAGTGGCCCGTTACCCGCGACGACGATCGGTGGCGCTGGGGCGATACCCATACCCTTGATTAGGTTCTGTGATCCGCCGGCAGTAATGACACCCGGTAGGGTCCAACCGGGAAACGGGTAGACTTGATCTCTAGCACCTGCAGAAATCACTAATGAAGCGGAGCGAATTCGCCGGGAATGTTCTTTATCCGACAACCCTATAGTGAATTGGTCGTGAATATCCCAGACGGTGGTTCCCGGATAGTAATTAACGAGAGGCGTATCTATGTCCCTGAGAAGTTTGCTGAAGCGCCGTCGGTCCTTCCCAGAAACCAGGCTCTGGTGCGTATAGTGTTTAGGAGAGGGTTGCCGGAAATACTGCCCCCCAGGATGATGATTGTCATCCACTAGTGCAATCTTTGCACCCATTTTTGCTGCCTCGCCCGCAGCAGATAAACCGGCGGGGCCAGCCCCGATCACCGTTAAATCGACTTCTTCGATCGTCATCGGTTCTTCGCTGCTGTCACAGTCTCTACTATCATTCCATCCTCGATTAACTGTCGACATGCGCGCTCGGTCGTGACTCCGTTTATCCTAACAACACATTCCCAGCACACGCCCATGCCGCAGAGATATCCCCGCGGCGTCCCGCTAGGACTCAACTTGGTGGCGTAAATCCCTGCTGCAATAAGTGCAGCGCCGCGTGGGCACCGCGCCAGTACCACCACGCCGCCGTCTGGGACGACCGGCTCTGGGTGCTGGGCGGCTATGCCCACCGTGACCTCGGTGACGTGTGGTATTCGGTCGATGGGGAAGCGTGGCAGGAGCTGCCGCACACGCGCCCTGGGCCGCTCGCCACGCCGCCAGCGTCTGGGTCCACGACGACGCTCTGTGGGTGGGCTTCGGCTCCCGCGGCGCCACCGACTGCTGGAAGCTGATGCGCGGCTAGCCGGGGCGATAGGATGGCTTCTCACGATGGAGTGCGCTACATGGGACTGACGAGCGGGGCCGAGAGCAGTGGTACGGGCCCTGGGCCGGGCACCGGCGACACCAGGTTCGGCGCTACGCTCTCCGCGCGCATGGGAGTGGCATGGTACCGTGACGGCGCCTGGCAGCCGGCCAGCGTGCAGGAGACCGGGCCGCTGCCGATCCACCCGGCCTCACACGCGCTCCATTTCGCCAGCAGCTGCTTCGAGGGTCTCAAGGCGTACCCAAGCCCGGGGGGTGGCATCCACCTATTTCGTCTCGACGCCCACGTCCGGCGCCTGCAGCGCAGCGCGCACAGCCTGCTCCTCCCTATACCGGAGACCGAGTTCCTGAGCCGGCTCATCATCGACAGCGTTGCCGCCAATGCCGCGGACATGCCAGCCGCTCCTGGCTCTCTCTACGTGCGTCCGGTGCTGTTTGGAAGCGAACCTATCATTGCGGCGGGCTCCTTCCCAAGTGCGGAGGCATGTCTGTGCGTGCTGGTGAGCCCGGTGGGAGATTACTTCAGTAGCGGCAAGCCACTGCGGCTGCTGGTGGACGAGGACCATGCCCGCTCGGTGGAGCGGCTGGGTGCCACCAAGACCGGCGGCAACTATGCCGCCTCGCTGGGGCTGGTGACGGCCGCGCGTGAAGAGCACCGGGCAGACCAGATTCTCTTCTGCCCGTCGGGCGAAGTCGGCGAGACCAACGCCTCGAGCTTCGTGCTGATCCGCGAAGGACAGATACTCACGCGCGAGCTAGACACCGTTATCCTCCACAGCGTAACCCGCGAGGCGCTGCTGATCGTCGCCGAGGAGCGTGGCTACTCGGTCGGACAGCGACTGTTCGATGTGGACGAGATGCTGGAGTGGGTGCGAACGGGAGAGGCTGCCCTAGCCGGCACGGCGGCGGTGCTGTCCGGCGTCGGCACCCTCATCGCCCGCGGGGCGGAGCGGGCCGTGGGTGCCGAAACCGAGCACGCCGGCGAGATCGGACCGCTCACCGCGGAGCTGCGCACCACGCTCACCGACCTCCAGCGAGGTCTATCCGAGGACACACGAGGCTGGTTGCAGCCGGTCGCCTAGCGCCGGTTCCAGTCGTCAATAACGGCCCGGAACGCCTGTACGTGGGCGGGAGTGGTGCCGCAGCACCCGCCGAAGATGCTGACGCCGGCGTCCAGCGCCTGCGGAAGCAGGGCCGCCATCTCCTCCGGCGTGTCGCGGTAGACGACGTTGGCCCCCTCGAGCTCCGGGAGCCCCGCGTTCGGCTTGGCCCACACCGGTAGATCCGCCACCTTGCGGTAGCGCTCCGCGATTCGCCCCATCCACTCGACGCCTACCCCGGCCCCACAGTTGGCGCCGAGCACGTCCACGCCCACGTCAACCATCATCCGCGCCGCCTCGTCGGGGTCGATGCCCATCATGGTCTTGACGCCGTCTCCCTTACGGAGCAAGTCGAAGGCCATCGAGCCGATCACGGTGGCCGCGCCCTCTTCCCGGGCGCACTCGACGCCTATCGCCAGCTCCTCCACTGCGGTCTGCGTCTCGACCAAGATCGCATCTGCGCCGCCGGCGAGCAGAGCACGGATCTGTGCCCGAATCGCGTCGCTCACCTCTTCGCGCGACGCGTCACCGTAGGGGTTGAGCAGTCCGCCGAACGGCCCGACATCCCCGATGACGAAGGTCGGCGAGGCGGAGTCGCCGGTGCGGGTCGCGGTGAACGCCTCGCGCGCCACCCTCACCGCTTCTTGGTTTATCTGTGCCATCTGGTCGTCCACGCCGTGCCGCTCTAGCGTGATCGCGCAGGCGCCGAAGGTGTTGGTGAGCAGGCAGTCCGCTCCGGCGGCGGCGTATGCGGCGTGTATTTCCGCCACGTTGCCCGGCTGGGTGACGTTCCAGTGCTCGCCGCACCCACCGGGCTCCAGGCCCCGGTTCTGCAGCTGGGTGCCCATGGCGCCGTCGGCCAGCAGCGCCTTTTCGCGGGCGAGGGCTGCTAGGATCATCGCTGTGGATCCTCCAGGAACGCCTGCACCTCGCCGGCTGGAAGCGGCCTGGCGAAGTAGTATCCCTGCGCGTAGTCACATTTCAGCAAGCTGAGCTCCTCGGAGTCCGCAGCGGACTCGACACCTTCTGCCACCACCGGCTTGCCCAGGTTGTGACCCAGCCCGGCGATTGCCTTCACGATCTCGCGGCTGTCCGCATTGCTGGCAACTCGCTGCACGAAGCGCTGGTCTACCTTCACTTTGTCGATCGGAAAGTCATGCAGCAGACTCAGCGAAGAGTATCCGGTCCCGAAGTCGTCCAGGTGGATCTGCACCCCACGCTCCTTCAATTGCTCGATTATGGCGCCAGCCTGCTCCGGGTCGTCGATAAGGGTGGTCTCGGTAATGTCCAGCACCAAGCGTTCCGCGGCTATGGCAGACTCTAGTATAGCACGATCGACGCGTGCCACCAACTCACTGCTGCGCAGCTACTTGGGCGAGATGTTGACGCTGACGGTAAGCGGATGATCGCCGGGGCTCTCCCAGGTCGCCATGTCGGCGCAGGCCTGGCGGAGCGCCCAGTGACCGATTGGAACGATGAGGTCAGCGTCCTCGGCAGTGGGGATGAAATCGCCCGGGGAAACTAGCCCCAGCTCCGGATGGTTCCAGCGAATGAGCGCCTCGAAGCCGACCACGCGCGAGTCCGCCAGCTCGACGATTGGCTGATACTCGAGGAAGAACTCGTTGCGCTCGATTGCCGCCCGGAGGTTGGCCTCGATTCTCAGCGTGGTCATTGCCCGCTCGTGCATGTCTTCGTCGAAGACGACGTAGCGGCCGCGGCCCGAGTCCTTGGCTCGATATAGAGCGCTGTCGGCGCTGGTGAGCACCGCCTCGGGAGTGCCTATCTAAGTGGAGCTGAGGACGATACCGATGCTGGTGTCGATGAATACCTCCTGGCCCTCGATGGTGAAGGCTTCTCGTAGGCTGCTACGGATGCGCCAGGCCGCGATTGCGGCGTCGCTCACGTCGGCAGTGGTCTCGAGCACCACGACGAATTCGTCGCCACCCAGCCGTGCGACCGTGTCGACGTCGCGCACCGCCTCGAGCAGCCGCTCGGTCACCAGCTGCAGCAGGCGGTCGCCGGCGCGGTGGCCGACGCTGTCGTTGACCGGTTTGAATCGATCGAGGTCGAGGAACAGGACCGCATAGCGGTGGTCGGCATCGCGGCGGACCATGGCCTGGAGCCGCGCGATTCGGTCGATCAACAGCGCCCGATTGGGGAGCCCGGTGAGGCCGTCGTAGAACGCCTCCTTCTCCAGCCGTGCTTGGTCGCGGTTGCGAGCGGTTACGTCCTGCGCGTAGATGGCGACGCTATCGATCTCGGGGACTGGACGATCGTGAGGGCGTACTGGCGTTCCGCGGCATTCAGGGTCGCGTTCTGCGGCGAGCCACGCCGCACTACCTCGCAACGATCTCGCGCACGTGATCCGGCGCCTACTCCTCGCGCTCCACCCGCCAGGCATTGAGCAATTTGTCCGCCGCGGTGTTGGCGTAAGCGATGATGTCGCTGTTGCCGATCCACAGCACCGGGTGCGGGTTGACGTCGGGGAAGCGCATCGCCGCGCGAAGCTCGCGCCGTAGCTGGGCGATCTCTGCGGTCAGCTCCTCATATGCGGCCGTTGTCGTTGGGCACGTCCAGCTCAGCCGTTGCCGCGACTCTCGATCGCGGGATGGCGATAGGTGCACGCGACCAACAGCAGCCCGCCAACGGCCAGCGCCCCGGGTGCCAGCAGCGGCGGATGGTAGACCAGCAGCACACCCTGGAGAAGCTCGCCGAAGGCGGCGGCGCCAATCAGCTCCCGTTCCGCCGCCATGGCCGCCGACAGGTGGAGCACCACGCCCAGGGCAGCACCCACCGCGATCAATGGTCCCACCACACGGAGACCGACCACCACCCAGCGCTTCGGCGCGAACAGACCGAGGGCAACGCCGAGCAGCCCCAGTCCGATGAGGATGATCGGCGTCCACTGTAACGCCTCGCTGGTGTGGCCTTGCAGCAGCAGCTCGACCAGCAGACCGATGAAGCCAAACCCGGCGAGGCCCAGCTGCAACGTGCGCAATCTATTTTCGATCATGAATAGGCTCCAGTAGCGAGGCGACAGCGGTCGAGCGATAATGCAGAATCGGTGTCGCCTCCCACCAGTATCGCAATTTTCGGCGCATCGGGAGATCTCACCCACCGCAAACTGATCCCGGCGCTGTTCCGCAACTTCGTGAAGGGCCGTCTCCCCGATCGCTTGCTGGTGGTCGGATTTGCGCGGCGCCCGTGGGACGATGCCACGTTTCGCAACGGCCTCCGCCAGGCCATGTGCTCCTCCGCGCCGAGCGACGACCAGGAGCAGCTCTGGCAGCAATTTGCCGACCGCGTGATCTATGTCCAGGGCAACCTGGACACTGCCGCCGACTACCGGCAGCTCGATGCGCGCCTCGGTGAATGGGAGAGGGGCTCCGGTGACGGCGCGGACCACCAGCGGCTCTACTACCTGGCCACCGCACCGCAGTACTACGTGCCAGCCGTACGGCACCTGGCGGGTGCCGGCATGATCAGCCAGGAGCGGGGCAGGCGGGCGCTGATCGTCGAGAAGCCCTACGGCCACGACCTGGCGAGCGCTGAGCAGCTCGATGACTTCGTCCTCGAGCACTTCTCCGAGCGGCAGGTATTCCGCATCGACCACTACCTCGGCAAGGAGACGGCGCAGAACATCGTCTTCTTCCGGTTCGCCAATACCATCTTCGAGCCGGTCTGGAATCGCGGCTACGTCGACAACGTGCAGATTACCGTCGCCGAGACGGTGGACGTGGCATCCCGGGCTGGCTACTACGACCGGTCCGGAGCGCTGCGCGACATGATGCAGAACCACCTCCTGCAACTGCTGGCGTTGGTCGCCATGGAGCCGCCAAGCTCGCTGGACCCGCAAGCGCTGCGCAACGAACGGGTCAAGCTGTTGAGCTCCATTCGGCCCGTCGAAGCGGAGGACGTGGTGCTCGGGCAGTACGCCGCCTACACCGAGGGGGAGGGGGTGGCGCCAGGCTCGACGACGCCGACCTTCGCCGCGCTGCGATTGTTCATCGACAACTGGCGCTGGCAGGGGGTGCCCTTCTATCTGCGCACCGGCAAGGCACTGAAGGCGAAGACCAGTGAGATCTCCATTCAGTTCAAGCCACCGCCGGACATCATGTTCGATCTGAGCGAGGACGCGACGTTCACCCCCAACAGGCTCTCCATCTGCGTGCAGCCTGACGAAGGGGTGCACCTGACCTTCGAAACCAAGGTTCCGGACTCGGCCAAGGATAGCCGCTCGGTGGATATGGAGTTTCACTACAGCGACGCATTCGACGGCGGCGAGCTGCCGGAGGCGTACGAGAGGCTGCTACTGGACGCACTGTCTGCCGATGCGTCGCTATTCGCCCGCAGCGACGGCATTCGTGCGTCGTGGCGATTGATAGACCCACTGCTGCGCGGGCCGCTGGCCGAGCGGCCGGTGGCCACCTACGAGCGCAGCAGCTGGGGGCCCATCGAGGCGGACCGCCTGCTGGCGCGGGCCGGACACGTGTGGGCGCTGGGGTGCGGGCACTGACGCGTGCGGCACTGAAATGGAGGAACCCGAATGGGGAAGTTGCATGAGTTGAGCGCGCTGGGTCAGTCAGTGTGGTTCGACTACATCCGTCGATCGGCAACGCGGGGCGGTGAGCTGGCCAGCCTCGTGGCGTCGGGGGTGCGCGGAGTCACCTCCAATCCCGCCATCTTCGAGAAGGCGATTGCCGGCAGCGACGACTACGACGAGGCCATCGCCGCCCTGGCCGCCGAGGGATTGGCGCCGCAGGCGGTCTTCGAACGGCTGGCGATCGTGGACATCCGCGAGGCGGCGGATGTCCTGCGGCCGGTCTACGACCAGAGCGACGGCGCCGATGGCTTCGTGAGCCTGGAGGTGAGTCCGACGCTAGCCGACGACAGTCAGGCCACTCAGGAGCAGGCCAGGGCACTGTTCGACGCCGTCGGACGGCCCAACGTAATGATCAAGATTCCCGGCACGCCAGCCGGGGTCCCCGCCATCGAAGCGTCGATTGCCGCCGGGATCAATATCAACGTCACCCTGCTGTTCTCGCTGGCCCAGTACCAACGGGTCGCAGACGCCTATGTTGCTGGCCTGGAGCGCCTCACTGCCGGTGGCGGCGACCCGAGCCGGGTCGCATCGGTGGCGTCGTTTTTCGTTAGCCGCGTCGACACGATGGTCGACGACAAGCTGCCGGCGGAGTCGGAGCTGCGCGGCCGCATCGCCATCGACAACGCCCGGCTCGCTTACGAGCGCTGCACGGAGGTGTTCTCTGGCGAGCGTTGGGACGCGCTCGCCGCCAAGGGCGCCCGGCTGCAACGCCCCCTCTGGGCAAGCACCGGCACCAAGAACGAGGCCTACCTGGACACCCTATACGTGGACGAGCTGATCGGTGCCGACACGGTCAATACCGTGCCACCGGCGACTCTCGACGCGTTCATAGACCACGGCAGTGTGGCAGATCGGGTCGGCCACGACCTCGATGGCGCCCACCGCCGGTTCGCGGAGTTGCCGGCGGCCGGCATCGCCTTCGATGAGGTTGCCGAGCGGCTGCAGCGCGACGGGGTCGACCTGTTCGTCGCCGCATTCGAGTCGCTGCTGAAGAGCCTGAGCGAGAAGAGCGCGGCGCTGGTCGGGTGACGGCCGAATTGGATCGCTGGCTCGCGCCTATTGCCGCCGCGACGGCGGCGGTGCAGGAACGCCTCGAGGCGGAGCGGGTGGTCGAGCGCATCTGGCAGCGCGACCACACCGTGTGGCCTGGCGGGCCGCAGGAGGTGAGCGATCGGCTCGGCTGGCTCGACGTGGCCGCCTCGATGCGGCAGCACCTGCCTCAGATCACGCAGCTGGTGGACGGGGCGAGGCGAGACGGTTTCCGTCGCGCGGTGGTGCTCGGCATGGGCGGCTCGAGTCTCGCGCCGGAAGTCTGCGCCAAGGTGTTCGGTGTGCGCTCCAGTGGTCTGGACGTCGCGGTACTGGACAGCACTAGCCCTGCTGCCGTCGCTGCCGTGGAGGCCGCCAGCCCTGCGGACCACACCCTCTTCGTGGTCGCTACCAAGTCGGGCGACACCGTCGAGACCCTGTCGTTCGCCAAGTACTTCTACGGCCGCCGCCCCTCGGGCAGCAATTTCGTCGCCGTCACCGATCCGGGGAGCGGCCTGGCCGACCTCGCCGCCGAGCTGGCCTTCAGGGAGACGTTCCTCAACGATCCAGAGATCGGCGGCCGCTATTCGGCGTTGTCGTTGTTCGGCCTGGTGCCGGCAGCGCTTATCGGTCTGTCTCCGGCCGAGCTTCTCGACGCCGCGGAGGAGGCCGCCGCGGCATCGCGATCCGCCAACTCGGTTGCGGCGCACATGGGGGGGATTCTCGGCGCCGCGGCCAGCACCGGAAGGGACAAGCTGATGCTAGTGGCGTCACCCGCCGCCGCGCCGATGGTCGCCTGGGTAGAGCAGTTGGTGGCCGAGAGCACTGGCAAACAGGGCCGTGGCATCTTGCCGGTCGCGCAGCCGCTGTACTCTGCGGTGGCGCTGGCGAGCGGGGGGAGCGACCGCCTCTACGTCCTGCTAGATCGCGAGGCATCGCAGCTGGCACCGGAGCTGTCGGCGCTGGGCCACCCGGTGGTGGACCTGGCCGAGGCACTGGCTGACCTGCAGGAGCCGCCCGGGCTAGGTGAGCACTTCTTCGTCTGGGAGTTGGCGGTCGCCGTGGCTGGCCATGTATTGGCGATCAACCCGTTCGATCAGCCCAACGTCGAGTCCACCAAGGTGCTGGCCACAGAAGCGGTCGCGGCGTATCAGGACACCGGTGTGCTGCCGTCATCGTCGCCCAGCGGCGGCGACGCAACTGCAACGGTCTACGGCGGGCCGCCCGACGCGTCTCCGAACGCCGCGCTGCAGCACTTGCTACGCAGCGGGGGCGACGGACGCTACGTAGGCATCCAGGCGTTTCTCTCGCCAGATCCAGAGCTCTCCGCGGCACTCGAGAATCTCGCCGGGGCGATTACCGCCGCCACCGGGATGGTCGCCACCCACGGATATGGCCCGCGATTCCTGCACTCCACCGGTCAACTACACAAGGGGGATGGCGGCGGCGGCCTGTTCTTGCAGCTCAGTGCCGCTGGTGGCGAGGACCTGG
>CAJWOB010000059.1 GCA_913043885.1 uncultured Spirochaetaceae bacterium
GCTGGCGGACCGGCCGCTGTACCTGCACGAGGACGAGCTGCACCGGCCGCTCTCCGCGCACCGCGAGGAGCGCTGGGGCGCGGGCGGCGCGGCCGAGGGCGAGGAGGGCGAGGACGCCGACTACGAGCTCTCGCGCCACGACCTGCTCGAGCGGCTGCGCGGCAGCGAGACCATCATCGCCGAGCAGCACTCCTTGGCTCGCGAGCAGTTACTGGTGGCTCGCGGCGATCTGGGCGATACCTTCGAGCGCAACACCAGTGAGGCGCGCGCGCAGCTGGAGCAGGAGCTTGCAGAGGCGCAGCGCACCCTGCAGCAGCGGTTGGGAGAGCTGGAACAGGAATCGCAGGCTAGCCTGGCGTCGCTACGCGAAGGAGTATCAGTCGGGCGAGCGGAGATCGAGTTGCGACTGTCGGAGCTGCAGCAGGAGTTTACCGACGAGAAGACCGAGCTGGTAGACGAGTCCGCTGAGGAGCGGGATCGACTGCGCATGGAACTGCGTGCGCTGAGCGAAGGCGTGGAGCACCTCGGGGAGGAGATATCGTTGAAGACCGAGAGTGCCTCGCAGGAGTTCACGGAGGTGCTGCGCGACCATGAGGCCGGCTTCCGCAGGCGTGTAGATGCGTTGATGGAGGAGTTCGCGGCTACCGCCGATCGCCAGCGAGATAGCATCGCCGACATGAAGCGCGATGCCGAGTCGGAGCACGCCCAGCTGCTCGCCAAGATGCAGTCCGACGCCAAAACCCTATTCGATGGCGTGGCGTCCGCCGATCGGCGACTGAAGGCGTTTGCCGACCAGACCAAGCTCTTCGAGCGGGCCGACTCACTCCGCGCGGAGCTCGAGCAGCGGACCGAGGATCTGGAGCGGCGTATCACATCCATTCAGTCACAGCAGGAGTCGCTGGAGCATCTTCAGGCAGAGATCGCCGGCGCGCGCAAGATCGGTGATGACGTCGCGGCCAAGCTAAGCCGATTCCAGGCAGAGAAGCGGCGCATTGAGGCGATGGAGAACGATTTCCGTAAGCTCATCTCCGTGTCCCGTGAAATCGACGGGAAGCTGGGAAACATCGAGTCGAGCAAGGACTCCTTGCAGGAGATCCAGATGAAGATCCGCGAGCTCCAGGAGCTGGAGGAGAGCGTCGAGAACGACTACGAGCGGTTGGAGAAACGGCGCGACGTCATCGACACCACCGCCAGCGATGTAGACCGCTCCTTCGAGCGGATCGGCGAGCTGCAGACCTCGCTGACCGAGTCCCTGGCCCCGGGTATCGACCGCGCGACCGGCCAGCTAGAGGATCTGCAGGGGCAGATCGCCGCGTTGGCCAGTGGCAAGGAGCGTGCCGACCGCGCGATGAAGGTGCTCTCCAAGATGGACACCACGATGACCGATCTGGAGACTCGCATGGAGCAGATGCACCAGGCCCGCGACTGGCTGGCACGAACCGAGACCCGGTTCGAGGAGATCACGCAGCAAGCGCAGGAGCAGGTGGATCTGCTCGAAGCCCTTACCCAGCGAGAGCTCGCCGAGTCGGGGGACGACGAGACTGGCGGGGCGCCACCGGCGGCCAAGCGAGACACGGTGGTCAAGCTGGCACGCAATAACTGGTCGGTGGGCGAGATAGCCAAGGCTACCCGACTGAGCCGCGGCGAGGTCGAGCTGATCCTGGAGGTGAGTGGCTCCGGGCCCTCTGGACGTAGCGGACGCTAACGCGTGCTGCCGCACCTCGTTCCCGACAACATCCTGGTGGCGGTGGCGATTATCGCCGGCGCCTTCTTCCTGCTCACCTACAGCGCCAACTTCCTGGTCGACGGCGCGGTCGGGGTGGCGTTCAAGCTACGGGTATCGAAGATCATCATCGGTATCGTCCTGGTGGGATTCGCCACCACCTCGCCAGAGCTGGCGGTGTCGTTGCTGGCCGCTATCAACGGCAAACCGGAGATCGCGCTAGGCAACGCCGTGGGCTCGGTGATCGTCGACGACGCGCTGGCCCTGGCGCTGGGCATCATCGTCGCGCCGATGGCACTCAAGGTGGATTCCCGCGTGCTGCGCACCACTGGCCTGTTTCTGATCGCCGTGGCGATCGGCTCCTTTCTGCTTGCCGGCCCCATCGCCATTCCTGGCAGGCTCAACGGTTGCAGCGCCGGCAGTGCAGCGTGCGTCGGCCGCATCGAGGGCTTCGCCTTGATAGCCACGTACTTCGTGTACATCGGCTTCGTGGTTCGCCACGAGCGGCGACGGCGGAAGGCGGCCGAGGAGAGTGCGGCCGCAGCGGGTCAGCACGGCGGCGATTCGCGGGAAGAGGAGGAGAGCGAGGAGCTGGCCGAACACGTACGGCCTGGCGGCATCGGGGTACAGATCGGCTGGCTCGGCCTCGGTGTGGTGGGCGTCGTTATCGCCAGCGAGTTCTTGGTGCAGTCGGCGGAGGTGCTCGCCGAGAGGGCCGGTGCGTCACCTGCCATCATCGGTCTTACCGTTATTGCCATCGGCACCTCGCTACCGGAGATTGCGACCAACATCACCGCAAGCCGGCGCGGGCATGGGGACCTGGCGCTTGGCAACATCCTCGGCGCCGACATCCTCAACATCCTATGGATCATCGGTGCGTCGGCGATGGCCAACCCTATCCAGGTGGAGCGGCAGGTGGTGGAGTTCAGCTTCCCATGGATGCTGGGCGTGGTAGCTCTGATGCTGCTGCTGGCACGCCACCGCCATCGACTCGACCGCTGGAAGGGCTGGGTGCTGGCGTCGGTCTACGTGGTGTATCTTGTGTTGACGGTGTACTTGTTCTTTATTGCCTGACCGTCCGCGACCGCTAAAATCTTGACCTGACACGAACTGCATTATTACTTTAGCCGAGGGACAGCCGGGTAGCCGGCGCGTCCGAGGCCCGCACGCCACCCCCAAACTCAGGATGTCGAAACGAAACAACAAGAAGGAAGAGGTGCGGTCAGAGGCAGAGGGAGTGGACGCTGCAGCGGAGACCACTGAGGTCTCTGGTGCGGATGGAGCAGCGACGGCGTCGAGCGACGATGGCGCCACGACGCGCATAGACGCCGGCGGTAAGCCCGACGGCGCCGGCCACCCCGGCCAGACCGAGCAGGCTTCGGCCGACGGCGGCTCCGAGACCGAGCAGGGTAGCGACGAGGTGGACCCGGCTCAGCAGGTGGCCGAGCTGCAGGACGAGCTGCTCCGTCGTCAGGCGGACTACGAGAACTTCCGCAAGCGCATGAACCGCGACAAGGAAGAGGCAATCAAGTTCGCCAACTCTGCCCTGTTGATGGACCTGACCGCGGTAATCGACGACTTCGAGAGGGCTCTGCAGTCGTCGCACGACAGCGATGATGTCACGGCACTGCGCAGCGGGTTGGAGCTAATCGAGAAGCAGTTCACCGGCATGCTGGAGCGGAAGTGGGGCCTGTCGCGGTTTAGCTCGGCGGGGGAGCCGTTCGATCCGGAACGCCACGAGGCGCTCGCCCAGGAACCGTCCACCGATCACGATGTTGCTACCGTCGTCGAGGACTATCAGAAGGGCTTTCTGCTGCACGGCCGAGTAGTACGTGCAGCGCGCGTGCGGGTGGCCACCCCATCGGCCGGTGGCGATACGACAGCAGCGGCGGCGGCGTCCGAGTCAGGGGAAACGGAAGGAGACCAGTAGGCAATGGGCAAGATCATCGGTATTGATCTGGGGACGACCAACTCGTGCGTCGCGGTAATGGAGGGCTCTGAACCGGTAGTCATCCAGAACACCGAGGGCCAGCGGACCACGCCGTCGATAGTGGCGTTTACGGACAAGGGGCGGCTGGTCGGCCAACCGGCCAAGAACCAGATGGTCACCAACCCGGAGAAGACCGTCTACTCGATCAAGCGGTTCATGGGTCGGCGCTTTGGCGAGGTGCCCGACGAGATCAAGATGGTGCCGTACCAGGTCAGCGATGCCGGTAACGACGTGCGCGTGGACGTGGGCGACAGCCAGTACTCGCCACCGGAGATCTCGGCGGCGATTCTGCAGAAGATGCGGGAGACGGCCGAGAGCTACCTCGGCGAGAGCGTGACCGAGGCCGTAGTGACGGTGCCCGCCTACTTCAACGACTCACAGCGACAGGTAACCAAGGACGCCGGGCGCATCGCCGGACTGGACGTCAAGCGCATCGTCAACGAGCCCACCGCCGCCTCGCTGGCCTACGGGCTCAACAAGGACGGCAAGGACGAGAAGATCGCCGTCTACGACCTCGGTGGCGGCACCTTTGACGTGTCGATTTTGGAGCTCGGCGACGGGGTGTTCGAGGTCAAGTCGACCAACGGCGACACCCACCTCGGCGGTGACAACTTCGATCAACGTGTCATTGACTGGCTCATCGAGAGCTTCAAGGCCGATCACGGCATCGATCTGAGCCAGGATCGGATGGCGCTGCAACGGCTCAAGGAGGCCGCCGAGAAGGCAAAGATCGAGCTGTCGGGTACGCAGACTACCGAGATCAACCTGCCGTTCATAACGGCGGACCAGTCGGGTCCCAAGCACCTTCAATACAGCCTGCCCCGGGCGAAGTTCGAGCAGATGGTGGGCGACCTGGTGCAGGCCACCGCCGGCCCGTGCAAGAAGGCTTTGCAGGATGCAGGACTCGAGCCCAGCGGTATCGACCAGGTAATCTTGGTGGGTGGCTCCACACGGATGCCCGCCGTGCAGAACCTGGTGAAGGAGCTGTTTGGCCGCGATCCCCACAAGGGCGTGAACCCGGACGAGGTGGTGGCGGTCGGCGCTGCCATTCAGGGCGGGATCCTCGGTGGCGACGTCAAGGACGTGCTGCTGCTGGATGTGACGCCGCTGTCGCTGGGAATAGAGACGCTGGGCCGGGTGGCCACCAAGCTCATCGAGCGCAACACCACTATCCCGACTCGCAAGAGCCAGATCTTCTCCACCGCCGCCGACAACCAGAACGCCGTCTCCATCCACGTGCTGCAGGGAGAGCGGGAGATGGCGGAACAGAACCGCACGCTCGGCAACTTCGATCTGGTGGGTATTCCGCCGGCACCACGCGGGGTGCCGCAGATCGAGGTAACGTTCGACATCGACGCCAACGGCATCGTCCACGTGTCGGCCAAGGATCTTGGCACCGGCAAGGAGCAGAAGATCCGCATCGAGTCCTCTTCGGGGTTGTCGGAGAGTGAGATCGAGCGAATGGTCAAGGACGCGGAGCTGCACGCGGAAGAGGACAAGCAGGAGCGAGAGGTCGCGGAGGCCAGAAACGAGGCTGATACCCTGGTCTACACCACCGAGAAGTCGCTGGGTGACTATGGCGACAAGCTCTCTGCCGACGACCGCGCCAACATCGATAGTGCGCTGCAGGCGGTGAAGTCGCAGCTGGAGGCCGACCCGATCGATACCGAGCAGCTCAAGAGCAAGACCGAGGAGCTTCGCCAGGCGGCGTACAAGTTGGCCGAGGAGGTCTACAAGGACGCCGATCAGAACGCTGAGGGCGCGACAGACGGTGCCGGCGCGGGAGCCGATGGGGCGAGCGGCGGCACTGACGGCGGCGGCGATGCTGGTGGCCAGGCTGGCAGCAACGGTGCCAGCGGCGAAGCGGCGTCCGGCAAGGTCGAAGATGTCGACTACGAGGTGGTAGACGACGAGGAGAAGAAGTAGCGGTCTACGCCTAGCATGGCAGACCACCACTGACCGTGGCGAAACGCGACTACTACGATGTGCTCGGTGTGGCCAAGGGCGCGGAGCTCGACGCCATCAAGAAGGCCTACCGATCCCTCGCCGTCAAATACCATCCGGACCGCAACCCCGGCGACTCGGCAGCTGAGGAGAAGTTCAAGGAGGCCACCGAGGCCTACGACGTGCTCTCCGATCAGAAGAAGCGTCAGGCGTATGACCAGTTCGGCTTCGCCGGTGTGGATGGCATTTCAGGCGGTGGCGCGCAGGACTTCTCCCACGTTTTTCGCGACTTCGAGGACATCTTCGGCGACTTCGGCGGCATCTTCGATTCGCTGTTCGGGGGTCGCCGGGGAGGCGGTCGGCGTCAGGGTGGGCTGCGCGGCGACGACCTGCGCTACGACCTGGAGATCCCGTTCGCGGACGCGGTATACGGGACGGAGGCGGAGATCTCGTTCGCCCGCCAGGAGGCGTGCAAGACCTGCAAGGGCACCGGTGCGGAGGGGGGCGCGGCCCGCAAGCTGTGTCCTACCTGCGGCGGTAGCGGCCAGGTACGGCGCAGCAGCGGCTTCTTCTCGGTTACCAACACCTGCCCGGAGTGCCAGGGTGCCGGCGACATCATCGACAATCCCTGCCACTCGTGCCATGGCAGCGGACGCGAGCGCCGCAACAAGCGGCTGAAGGTCACCATCCCGGCGGGTATCGAACCGGGCAAGCGCATCCAGATTCCGGGCCAGGGCGACGGTGGCGCGTCCGGGGGGCCGGCGGGCGACCTCTATGTATACATCCACGTCGCGGCGCATTCCGACTACGAGCGCCACGGCAATGACCTCTATTGCGTCATTCCGGTCGGGGTAGGCCAGGCGTCACTCGGTGCAGAGATCGTGGTACCGACACTCGACGGCAAACGAGTAAAGGTGAAGGTGCCGGCGGGCACCCAGAGCGGCAAGCTGTTGCGGCTACGCAACGAGGGCGTTCCCTACCTCTCCAATAACGGCAGGCGGGGAGACCTCTACATCAAGGTGCAGGTAACGACGCCGACCAAGTTGAGCTCCCGGGCCAAGAGTGTGCTCCAGGAGTTCGCCGACCTGGTGGGCGAAGAAGCCAGCCCGAAGCCGGTTCCCCTCTCCGAGCTGGAATAGCCGCCAGCTGAGGCCTGGCGCGGCGTGTTCGACCTCGTGACCGGCGTCCGCGTTGCTGCGGTGGCGCTCTTGCTGCCGGAGCTCCTTCTGGTCCTGCCCAGGGCTTCCCGTCGCAGCGAAGCGCTCTGGTTCGCGCTGTTCCTGGGGGCGTTGGCCGCGCTGTCGGCAGTCGTCGGCAGTCGTCGGCAGCTCCGTGAGCGACGTCGCCCTGCTGCCGAGGGCGAGCGTCATGCTGTGGGCGGCGGGTACCTATCTCGACGGCGGCGACGGCCGTGTCGCCCCCTGGTGGTGGCACGGGCTGGCGGCGTCGCCGTCGCAGGATGGTCGAGCAACCTCGCCATGACGGGTATCGTCGCTGTCGGTGGCACTCTCGGTCCACCCGATGCGCCGCCTGTGCGCTCCGGAGCACTGGCGCAAGGGGGCGGCCGACCGCTACCGGTGCTTCACCGGCGCGGTGCCGGTGGTGGGGGCCGCCTACGACGTCCTGGCACCAGCCGCAGGGTGGCCTCAGATACCGGTCACCCCCTTCGGCGTGCTGGCGCTGGCGGCCGGAGCCGGCTACTTCCTCACCGAGGGCGACTACCTACGGACAGCCCGTTGGTGGTCGGGCCCCCTGCGCCGTTACCCGCAGCGCGTGGAGCAGCTGCGGCACCGTCTCTTGGCCGCGGAAGAGCGCCTCATCTTGCAGAGCCGGATCGACAGCATCGGCCACCTCGCAGCCGGAGCCGCCCACGACTTCAAGAACACGCTGGCGCTGGTGAAGCTGGGCGCCGAGTATGGCCTCAATGGCCGACGACCACGTGGACACGGTGCGCGCCCTGCAACTCATCCTGCAGCAGGTAGAGGTGGGGATCGACGGGGTCGCCAATCTGCTGCAGACGGCGGCGCACAGCGGGAGAGAGCAGCCGGAAAGGATGGCGGTATTCGCCGAGACCCGCCATTTGCTGCGGGTGGTGGCCGGCTCACTAAGGGCCGTGCGGGTCGACGTCCGTGCCGAGATAGCAGAGGAGCTGGTCGCCCACGCCCGCAAACGGGAAATCTTGCTGGTGTTGGTCAACCTGATTCAGAACGCGGCACAGGCGATTGTGCGCAGTGGGGAAGGCGGTGGCGGCGTGCTGTTGGCGGGGCGGCAGGATGGCAACCGCTGCGTGCTGGAGGTCAGCGATTGGGCCGGCGGGGTGCCAGCGGATGCAGCCGATCGCATCTTCGATCCTGGTTACACTACCGGCGACGGCACCGGTCTCGGCCTCTATCTATCGCGTAAGCTCGTTCAGGCCAACGGCGGCACACTCACCTACCATCCGCTCGACGGCGGTAGCTGCTTCCGCATCAACCTGCCGAGCTGACAAAAGAAAGGCCGCCGAGGGAGCGTGCTCCCCGGCGGCCAGAATCTCAGCGCTGTCTGTCGCAGCTTAGTACAGGAACTCGAACCGGTCGCAGTAGACCGCTCCAACGCACGCTGGCGGATCGTAACTCTGGTGTGCCAGGTGCAGTTCGAGAGCCTGAATTTCAGTCCGGGGCGGATCAACGCTCTCTAGGTGGTAGAGGTCGAATTCCTCCACCGTGTACGGCCAGTTGGCCGGAAGCGTCTCCCACTGAGCGATGGCGGTTGACTCGGTGTCGTTCGGTACGCCGTCGCCGTTTACGTCCTCGAACGCGACGACCGCCCAGACCCCGTCAGGAACCTGGAGGACGAAGTCCGCGGACTGGCCGACGCCGGAGCCAGCGGGAATTTTCTGTGGGGCCGCGACGACGAAGTTGTGAACCGCCGGATCCAGGTCGCCTCCACTGGTTACCAGGTAGGGCACGCCGGTGAAATCGAACGACCATTCGACGGCGATGACCTTGATATCGAAGCCGGTGGGCGCGCCGCCAAGCGTGTATCCGCCCGGGCCGCCGCCATCGCCATCACCAACTCTGACCGTGATCTGAATAGTCTTCTGGCCGAAGTTCCCCTGATCGTCTGACGAGAACTCCGGAAACAGCACTTCGAGCATGTAGTCGCAGCTGGCGAGCGCGAACGCGGCGAGCGCGAAGAGAATTGCAAGTTTTACTCTTTTCATCTCGTTGCTCCTACAGGTACATGTTTAAGCTCAGGGCGAGCATCAGACCGCTCTGCAGCTTGTCCTCCGCCCGCTCGCGAAGGAAGTCGTCTTCCGAGCTGAGCGCGGACAGCGTCTGGAGCGCCGTCGTAAGGTCGGCAAATACCACCGTGCCGTTGATGATCACTGACCACCAGTCGAAGCGGACACCGGCCCCCACGCGGAGGTTGGCACCGGCAGAGCCGTCGTAGCTCTCCAGCTCGTCCTGCTTGTAGATGTACAGGAAGTTGAGGCCGGCCTGTGCCGTCCCCACGAAGGGCCCTATATTCAGCGCCAAGCCGATGTCGAAGAAGTTCGCGAAGCCCGGCCTATCGACGCCGGGAACGTAGAACTTGTTGCCGTTATCATCGGTGAATTCGTATCCGGTAATGTTGGCGACAACGCCAGGCGGGAGCGACACCGCTGACCAGTCCGCCAGCAAGATATTCAGAAAACGATAGCCGACGTTGAACCCGATCTGGGCGGCGTCGAGGGCCTCATCCTCTTGCATTCCGTTCAAGGAGACGCCAACTGACAACTCCTCACTCTGCGACATTACCGGTGCGGCCACGACTACCGCCAATAGCAGCGCTACCGGTAAGATGAGCGTGCGCTTCATGCAGATTCCTCCTTCGCAGTCACGGCCGGGCTAGGTACAGCATCTCACCGTGGGGCGCTACTTGTTCCTGATGGTTGAGCCTGACGCCAGTATACACCCACCGCCAGCGTTTTCCAGACTACGCCGCCGTGGCGCCTGAGCCCGACGCGCGGCTGCTGCCGACCAATCGCAAGTACCTCGGCTCGAAGCGCCACCTCGCCGCTCACATCTGCGATCGCATCTGTGTCCATGGGGCGCCGGAGTCGTTCCTGGACGGCTTCTGCGGCACGGGAGCGGTGGCGATCGAGGTGGCACGTCGCGGATCGGGCCCGATCACCTGCGTCGACAACCTGCTGAGCAATACTGCAGTCCTGAGCGCCTATTTCAGCAGCGTGGTCGGCGGCGCCTCTGACGCAGTCGCACGCTGGTTGGAGCGCCTCGGCCGCACCCGTCCGCGTCACGGCTACGTGGCGCGCTCCTTCGGCGGGCGCTACTTCACCCACGACAACGCGCGGCGCATCGACGGGGTGAGAAGCGCGCTCGACCGCCCCCCCTGGCGGCGGGACGGTGGGGACCAGCCCCACGAGGACATCCGCGCCGCGCTGTTGGCCGCCCTACTGCTGGGCGCCGATCGGGTGGCGAACTGCATCGGCCAGTACGACGCCTATCTGAAGCACCTCGGCAGCAGCTCGCATCGGGACGGGCGTCACCTGGTAGATAGCCGCGTGTACAGCCGGTTACGGCTGGTACCTCTCGCCACCGCCCCGGCCGACGCAA
>CAJWOB010000060.1 GCA_913043885.1 uncultured Spirochaetaceae bacterium
TGGCTCGTTCCACGCATGCGGGAAGTGATCGTGGACGGTAGCGACCCCGGAGAGGATGTTCTTGTAGGAGCTGAGCGCGTAGATGTCGGCGATACCGAGTGCTCGGTTGCGCTCGGCGACGGTGTCCGACGCCTGCAAATCTTCGTTCCAGTCGCTCCACATGGTGTAGAAACGACCGCCGGATGGCCCCACCCGCGGCAGGTAGTTACCGCGCATGTGATCATGTATATTCAGCAGCGCCGGAAAGACGAACGTTCCGTCCGGCACGCGGATGTCCCGCTCGCTGACCAGTGCCCGTGAGCGCCCGACGCCGGCTATGCGGTCGCCTTCGATGCGGATGCCGTTGCTGGAACGCACCCGCGAGGGAGTTACTATCGTCCCGCCGCTAATGGAAAAGCTGGTCGGCATGCGGCTAATCTGGCAGTGTCCAGCGTAGAGCGAAGTGTGGTCGCAGTCGGCGTTGCGTGCCAGGCGCCAACACGCGTCGCGTGGTACCCCTCGTGACGGTGTAACGTAGCCGCGCCGGCGTGCGTTCGCTCCATTCCATAGTATTGACGGCCCCCCTCAGCTGTCAACGAACCGTAGCGGCGGCGGTCGCAGCGACCGCACCGGTCAACGTCCGTTGTGCCGGCGCTGCCACCCTCGACGGTGTGCGGCGCCACACCCTCCTATTATCGGTGAACTCGACAAGAACAAGAGCACCTCGCGGGATCCGGAAGTGGCGGTAGCCGCACTCGAGCGCATCGGGCGGGACTTGCGCGCGCGGGTGCGCAAGCTGTTCTACGCCACCGGTTTCTTCCTGCAGGTGCTTCGCCACACGCCCGGCGTCGCGCGGCAACCCCACGTCAGCCTAAAGGGCATCGTCCTGCAGATCCTGTTTACCGGCTACGAGGCGTTTGGCATCGTCGCGCTGGTATCGCTGTCCATCGGCGCCATCATCATTATCCAGGGCATCGCCCTCCTGCCCCGTTTCGGCCAGGGGGAGCTGGTCTACAGCATCCTGATCATCGTCATCGTGCGGGAGCTCGGCCCCATCCTCACCGCCTTCATCATCACCGCCCGCTCCGGCACCGCCATCGCCACCGAGCTGGGCAGTATGGTAGTGTCACACGAGGTCGAAGCCTACGTCGCTGTCGGCGTCAATCCGATCAGCTATCTGGTGGTCCCGCGTTTCATCGGTGTCACCGTCTCTGTGGTCGTCCTTACCATCTACTTCTCGATATTTGGGCTGTTCGGCTCCTACCTGGTTACCCAGCTCATCGAGCCAATACCGCTGCGCGATTACACCCAGAACCTGCTCTCTGCGCTGCAGCTGGTCGACATCGTCTCGACGTTCTTCAAGAGCATCGTGTTTGGCATCGTTATCTCCGTGGTTGCCACCTTCGAGGGCTTCGCGGTGGAGCGATCCTCCACCGAGATACCGCAGCGGGTCATCCGCGCCGTCAGCCGTGGTTTCGTCTTGTGCTTCGTGGCGAACGCGATAATCACGCTGATATACTACCTCTGACGTAGCTGTATGTCGCCAACTCTGCGACTCGACGACGTATCCCTCTCGCGCGACGGCACTACGGTGCTCAGCAACGCCAGCGTCGAGTTCTCAGCCGCAAGCACCACCTTCGTGGTCGGCGACTCCGGGAGTGGCAAGAGCGCGCTGCTCAAGGTTGCGGCTGGCCTGTTGCTCCCCGAACGTGGTTCGGTACGGGTCGACGACACGGACATCTACACCGCAGCCGAGTCCAAGCGGCTGGCTCTTCGTGCCAAGATCGGCTTCCTGTTCCAGGACTCCGCCCTGTGGGCGAATCGCAACGTGCTGGACAATGTCGGTCTTCCCCTGCTGGTGCATCGTCGCGATCTGTCGGCTGCCGACATCGCCGACATCAGCCGTTCGCGCCTGGCTCGCTTCGGACTCGACCCCCTGGCCGCGGCGCGACCGCATGAGCTCTCCGACGGAGAGCAGAAGGCGGTGGCCCTGGTGCGGGCCCTGGTGCTCGATCCGGAGCTGGTGCTGATGGACGAGCCGCTGCAGTCCGTCGATCACCGCCTGCGCAGCCGCATCGAGGAGGAGATCGGCGCGATGCGCGATCGCAATTGCACCATCGTCGCCGTGACCCATGACGAGGATCTGACCGCCGTGATGGCTGAGCACCTGGTGGTGATGCGCGCCGGTGAGGTGCTCACCTATGGGCCGTTCGATGAGGTCAAGGCCTCTCCCGACGCCGAGGTACGGGGCATCCTCGAACACGTGCTCGGCGAGATCGTCTCCTACGACACCGATCTGCTGCAGATTCTGTCGGGTGATGGGCCCACCGGGCTGGGGAGTGAGCGGTCATGAAGTTCCGCATTCGCTACGCGGACCAGGTGGTCGGGCTGTTCGTCATCCTCGCTGGCGTGGGCGCTGCCGCCGTGCTGGTGCTGGCCGGCGTCAACCAGCGGTGGTTTGCCCGCGACTACGCGTTCGTCAGCCGGTTCGGCTCGGCCAACGGCCTGAGCGTCGGGATGCCGATTACCCTCAAGGGATTCGAGATCGGTCGCACCAGCTCCCTGTCGTTGAATGCCGATAACAGCGTGGAGCTGGGTTTCGTCGTGTTCGACACCTTCTACGACAAGGTGAAGCCCCACTCCGTGCTGGAGCTGGCCAGCAACCCCCTGGGGCTCGGCGGTGGCCTGCAGTTCCACCCAGGCCGCAACGACCTGCAGCCGGTTGCCGAGGGCGCGTTCATCCCGTCGCTGGACTCAGCCGCAGGCCGAGAGCTGGTTGTCCGCGGCGCGGTCGATCGACCGGCGCAGGACAACCAGATCAACGACATCCTCGACAGCGTGGGGTCGCTGGTCGCCGGACTGGACGCGGCCGTCAAGGGCGACCCGTCCGGGCCACTGGGTCGCACGTTCGTGGAGTTGGCCAACGTGGTGGGCGAGGTGCAGGTCGTGCTGACGTCGGTCGACCTGGCGGTCGCACAGATTCAAGAGGTGGCGGTCAATCTCACCGCGGCCAGCGACAACATCGCCGCCACCACCGAGGAGCTGCGCGACCCCACTGGCCTGGTACCCCGGCTGCTCGATCCTCAGGGGTCGATCGCCACCTTCCTGGACGACGACAACCTCTTGTTCGATCAGGTCGACAGTGCATTGGTAGAGGTGAATGAAATCATCGATCAGCTCGGGGAGGTTGCCGACTTCGTCAGTGACCAGACGCCGCAGATAACCGGGCTCATCGAGGAGGGGCGCAATACCCTGTCGGTGGGCCAGGACGTGCTGGAGGGCCTCTCCAACAACCCACTGCTTCGCGGCGGCATAACCCGCGAGGTGGCGCAGCCAACCACGGTGCAGGGCTTCCGCGACGAGGACTTCTGAGCCGTTGTCTCCTGTTGCCGCGGACCGCGCAGGTCGCACCACATCCTCCGGCCGGGGTATATCGCCGCTGGCCGCTTGTGGCCCGGCGCTGACCGCGGCTGTGGCTCTTCTGTTCGCTGCCTGCTCCTCCGCCCCCGAACCGCTCGAGGAGGAGGTGGCGACCCGCAACCAAGCCGCCGAGTACGTGACGCTCGGCAATCAGGCGTTCAGCCAGGGCCGCTACAGCCAGGCCATCGAGCTGTTCAACCTCGCCCTTACCCTAGACAGCACGGTCGACAACGAGGCTGGCATCGTCCGCTCCAACACGTCGCTGGCCAAGAGCTACCTGGCCATGGGGGAGCTGGGAATGGCCGAGACCCACGGCCAGCGCGCTCTGGTCATGGCGGAGCGGATGGCCGACCAGGAGCTCGAGGCGCAGAGCACCAGCGTGCTCGGAGAGGTGGCGCTGGCCGCCGGCAGGCCCGACATCGCTCGCGGGCTGTTCGATGAGGCGCTGACCGACCTCGGCGAGCAGACCGGCGTCGGTAGCGGGGCCGAGCTTGCCGCGGTCATCCGCCACAATCTGGCGGCGGCACTGAAGGCCGAGGGAAGGTACGACGAGGCACTGGTCGAGCTCGACCTGGCCCTGCAGGAGAATCTGCGGCTCACCAAGCTCATCGAGGCGGCGAGCAACCTCTACCTCGCGGCCTCGATTCACTCGAAGGTCGGAAGATATGACGAGGCGCTGACCAACGCGACCGAGGCTCTGATCCTCGATCGTCAGATGGAGAACTCCCTGGGGATCGCCCAGGACCATCGCGCGCTGGGGATCATCAACTTCAGTCTTCGCAACTACGAGCAGTCGCTGCAGCACTACGTATCGGCGTTTCGGGTCTACGACAGCCTTGGCTTGCGCACGCGCGCACAGGCGCTGCTACCGCTCATGATCTCGGCCGCGGAGTCGCTGGGGCGGGACGAAGAGGTGGAGCGGCTGCGGGCGTTGCTGGCATCCGAAGGGGGTGGCCAAGGTGGCAGCGGCGGCTCCGAGTGACCGGCGTATAGACCGCCCACCGGAGCGGCTGCGATTATTGGCAGGCGTCGCCCGATGACCGCTGCCCCACTCCGGCATGCTGCGGTCGAGGGCTACCGCCAGCTGCTGATGCCGCTCGGCTTCGTCGCCGCCGTGGCGCTGCTCTCGGCGGCGACGGCGGTGCTAGTGGCCTTGCCGCTGTACGTCGCCGCGACCCGCGCCACCCCGGTGTACAACGTCGCCCTGGGCAGCCTGGCTGTCGGCGCCCTGGCGCTGGCGGTGGGGCGCGCGTTGCTGCGTCGCGCACGGCGTAGCGGCGATGCCGGCGGCTACGCCCGGCGACTGGCGACGGTGGCCCTGTGGTCGTTGCTGCGGCTGGTGGCGGGCATAGCCGTGGCGCTTCTATCGCTGTTGGCGTTCCGCATCGGGCCGGCCGCGGGGGTGGCGGCCGCTGCCGCTGCGTTGGCGGTCATCGCCCTGCTGGTCGGCGTCGGCCGCGGTGGACCGCCCCCCGGTCGTGGCAACACCGCCGCCGCAGGGCGGTAGTTACCCATCTCTTCCACCGGGTCGGCTGTACTCCGCGGGCGAGCGGCCGCCGTGTGCAGCCTCATGCTGCTGAGTGGCCCCACCTGGTTGCACCCACAGACGTCGCCACCCCCGCAGCAGCGACAGCCCCTGCTCCGCTACCCCGAGGTGCGTGAGCTGAGCCTCGCCGACCCGGTGTTCCGCCAGCACCAGTCCGACCTGCAGCAGTTCTACGAGACCATTGCCAGCCCGCGCGGCCGCGTCGCGCTGTCCTTCTACCAGTATCGGGTCGGGCCGGACGACGACTTCCTGTCGCTGGCAGCTCGGTTCAGTCTGCGGCCGGAGACGTTGGCCACCCTCAACGGATTCGACACGCCCGACGCACTGGCGCCGGGCTCCACCGTCACCATCCCCAACGTCCAGGCGGTGTTCGTCGCCGCCCAGCCACGCAGTGTCCTGGAGGAGGTAATGGCGTCGTGGCGCGCCACCCGCAGCGCCGAGGAGGCCGACGGCGTCGTGCAGGTGCTGCCGGCCGTCGTCACTGGCGCGGCCGGCCGGACCAGCTTCACCGTGTACATCGACGAGCTGTTTCACCCCATCGAGCGGGCCTACTTCTACCGGCGTCTGTTTCGGTTTCCGCTGGCCGACGCCGTGCTCTCGTCGCGCTTCGGCCGCCGCCAGAGCCCGATCACTGGCCGTGCTCACTTCCACGGCGGCATCGACCTTGCCGCGCCTGCCGGCACGCAGGTGCTAAGCGCGCAGGCCGGCGCGGTTGTCGCGGTGCGGACCGACGCGCTGCTCGGGCTCCACGCGGTGGTCAGACACACTGGAGGCTTCGAGACGCTCTACGGGCATCTGCAAACCGTCACCATTGCTGTCGGCAACGAGGTGGGTGCCGGGGCCCCACTCGGCACCGTAGGCACCAGCGGTCAGACCACAGGTCCGCACCTCCACTTCGAGGTGCGGCGGCACGGTGAGCTAATCGACCCGGCTCAGGTGCTGCCGCAAGACCGAGATGGCTGAGGACGCCGCAGCTGGGCGGCGAGGCGGCGTCGAGTTGAACGCCGCGAAGGGGTCGCCGTATACTCGCTCAGGCGACTACACTGTTACGCGTTCGTTCAAGTCGCACGGGCGGCGGTGGCCGCCCTGGCGGGTTCGCCCGCGCGACATGGGCTCCGGGCGAAATCGGCCGCATGGCCTAAATGTTTTCGCCCGATAGACGATAATTAGGGTGTCGGTAACAAATATAGTTCCCCTCCCAGTTTACTATATTCACGTACCGGCACCCGAAAGGGTTGGGTCGGTCCCATCTCGGGGCCGACCTTTTTTTTGTGTTTAGCCGGTCGTCGCGCCGCTCCACGCCCCGCTCCCGGCGGTGGCTGCTTACCGAGATCGCGCTGGGCGGCGTGCTGCTGGTGGCCATCGTGGTCGGGGTCGGCCTCGGCCTGGCGATTGCCGCTACCAACAACATCCGCGGGCTCGAGATCTACGAACGCGACAACCCGGCGCTGCCGACGCAGATCCTGGACCGTCACGGCCGCCTGATTACCCAGTTCTTCGCCGACGAGAAGCGCGAGATCATCAAGGTAGAGGAGCTACCGCAGCACCTCATCCACGCCCTGCTGACCCGCGAGGATCGGCACTTCTTCGAGCACCGCGGCTTCCGTATTCCCGACCTGATGCGCGCGGCGTGGAACCTGGTGCTCGGGCGCTTCGTTTCCGGTGCCTCCACCATCACTCAACAGCTGGCCGGCCTCACCTACGCCGACCGCACCGAGATCTCGATCAGGCGCAAGATCATCGAGCTGTGGTGGGCGATACAGCTCGAACGCTGGCTCACCAAGGATGAGATCCTGGGGCGGTACCTCAACCTGGTGTACTTCGGCGCCGGCACCAACGGCGTGGAGGCAGCGTCACAGTTCTTCTTCGAGCACTCGGCGCGCAACGTCACCCTGGCCGAGTCGGCGATGCTGGTTATTCAGCTGAACAACCCGGGCGGCAACTCGCCCTATATCGACCCGGACCGTGCCGAGCGACTGCAGCGGGAGATCCTCAGCCAGATGGTGGAGCTGGGCTTCGCCACGCAGGAGGAGGCCGACGTCTCCTTTCAGGACTATTGGGACAACTACGACTACACCCGGTCCAACCAGTCCAGCGCGTTCTTGGAACGGCAGGACGAGGCCCCCTACTTCAGCGAGTTCGTCCGCCAGCAGCTCGACGAGCTGCTGCTCGGCTCCATGGACGTGTATCGGGATGGCCTGGTGGTCCACACGACGCTGGATCTGAACTACCAGAAACAGGCTATCGAGGTGCTCACCGAGCACCTGCGGCGCGTCAACGGCGTGCGCGAGCGCACAGCGACGGCGCGAATTTCGGTGGCCGACGACACGTTTCTGCCGATGATCGATCTGCTTTCCCTGTCCTTCGACGTGGGCGACCTGCGCGCTGCGGGTGTGCGGGAGCGACGCCAGGGCGAGACCAACTTCATCAACGAATTGGCCCCCACGCTCGACGTGCTGGCGATGACGTTCGGTGCCGACGATCTGGGATTCGTGGCCCGCGCCGCCTACCAGCGACGGGAGCAGCAGGAGCGGCGCACCGATGTGGAGGGCGCGCTCATTACCATCGACTCACGGACCGGCGAGGTTCTGGCGATGGTGGGCGGCAGCCGCTTCGAGGCCACCAATCAATTCAACCGCGCCACCCAGGCACGGGTGCAGCCCGGCTCCTCCTTCAAGCCGCTCTACTATTCGGCGGCAATCAGCTCGCGGACCTTCACGCCAGCGTCGATGATTATCGACTCCCCGGTGGTGTTCTTCAACGACGACGGCACCGAGTACGTTCCGGTCAACTATAAGGGCGAGTGGGAAGGCCGGGTGCTGCTGCGCACCGCGCTCGCCCGCTCCATGAACGTGCCGTCGCTGAAGGTGCTGGATGCCATTGGTTTCGACGCCGCCATCGACCGCGCCAGCCGGATGCTCGGCATCGAAGATGCCCTCGAGATCGAAGCTACCTTCCCGCGCAAGTACCCGTTGGGCCTGGGCGTCATCGCCATCTCCCCCCTGCAGATGGCTCGCGCCTTCGCCACCTTCCCCAACGAGGGACGGGCGGTTACTCCGATCGCCATCGAGTACATCGAGGACCGCAATGGGCGCGTCATTCTCGAGGTGGAGCGCAACCTGCGATCGCGACAGAAGCTGCAGCAGGAACAGCTGCAGATCATGGACCCGCAGTCGGCGTACGTCATGACCGACCTGCTGCAGAGCACTCTCGAGTGGGGCCCCGGCGGCCCTGGCACCCTGTGGTGGGCGCAGGAGCAGGTTGGTGGCTTCGATGTGCCCATAGCGGGGAAGACCGGTACCACGCAGAACTGGTCGGATGCCTGGACGGTTGGCTTCACCCCCGCGGTAACCACCGCGGTGTGGATGGGATTCGACGAGCGCGGCGAGACCCTGGGCCTGTCGCTGACCGGCGCCACGGCGACCGGGCCGGCGTGGACGGAATACATGAAGGCCATCGAGCCGGCCGAAGAGCTGGAGTTCGTCCGACCGACCACCGGCCTCATCGACGTGGACGTGAACGCCCGGTCGGGGCAGCTGCCGTCCGGCGACGCGGGGGAGCGGATCATCCGCGAGCTGTTCATCACCGGAACCGAGCCGAAGGTGCGGGACGACCTGTCTACTTATGAGGCGACGCGTCGTGACGAGATAAAGGAGAATATCCGCAGCGCGATTCTGGGCTTCGACCTGGGACCGCCCCCGGTAACGCTACCCGATCTACTCGGCGACACCGCCGTGGGTGGGGGCGACCGGAACGGCCCACGAGTCAATCCGCTGCTGGACTAGCGTGGACTTCTCACAAACGCCGGTGCCATGCTGCAGCATATTGCGAGCGCCCGTCGCAATGTGAGACGGCTTAGTAGCCCATGACGACACGTATCTTCCATCAGCTCGATGCGGTAGCCCAGACGAGGATCTCATCAGTCGAATTGGTGAGATATTCGGACTAGCCGGCGACGATGCAGGTGCCCATCGAAGAGGTGGTAGTGAAGCGCCGGATCCGAAGCGACCTCGGCAACCTGGATGCGCTGATGGCCAGCCTGCGCACCCACGGCCAGCTGAGCCCCATACTGATTACCCGCGACTCGCAGCTGGTGGCCGGCCATCGCCGGCTGGAGTCGGCACGGCGTCTCGGGTGGCTCACCATCAACGCCGTCGTGCTGGAGCGAGCCGACGCCGTCGATCGATTGGAGATCGAGATCGAGGAGAACGTGCAGCGCAAGCAGCTGACGGCGGAGGAGTTGGCGGAAGCACTGGCCAGGCTCGAACGCCTCAAGAACCCAGGCTGGCTGCGACGGCTGTGGCGCTGGCTGGTCGCCCTCGTCCGTCGCTGGTTGGGCACTGCCTAGGGGCCGCCGCCGGCACTTCCCCCTGTCCCGGCAATTGCCGGTAGGTCGTCACGGTCGTGGACGGTAATCGGCCGCGTCTCTGCAAACCGACGGCTGGCAGCGTCTATTCTGCGTGCTGGCCACCAATGTGGCGCGCTGCGCGTTCTTCTCCCGCATCGTGTCGTAGAGGCCCCTGACGGTGGATTCGACCACCTCGTCTCCGGTCCGCAGGAAGTCGATCAGACGGGTCATCCGCCGCGCGCCCGACGATCGCACACCCCTCGTGAATGGGCCCCACCTCCTGCACGTCCAGTCCCATCCGCTCGACGGTGGCATGGCACAGCTGCTGGAAGCCCTGGTCGCTTGCGGCAAGGAGCTCCTCGAGCGCCTCCTCTGGCTCGTCGAACTGTCGACAGAGCGCAGCTATCGACTTGCGGAGCTTCGTCTCTGGGCCCACCGGCGAGAAGGCCCCACTCGGTTGACGTGCTCCAGCTGAGCAGAATCAAGAAGGCTATGGCGATGCCGAGGATGGTAAGAGGAAGGTAAGAGGAAGGATGAGCCCCATGTGTGCGCCCTCTCTGCCAGGCGGATCGATCATAGGATCGGCTGCGTGTGGCGCGAAGCCGACTTCTTGTCGCCGCCTCCGGAAACAGGTGCGGCGTCAGCGGGTGTGGTATATTCGACGTAGCGTGATTCCGCGGTCGCTCTCCTCCGTGGCCGTGACCGTGGCTGCCGCCGTGGCATTGGTGGGAGCCACCGGTGCAAGCGCCGTCTCCCCTTCGTTCGAGCAGGGCGAGGACCTGTTTCTCCACGATCGGCCGCTCGAAGCTCAGCCACTACTCCAGCAGCTCCAACAACCCTTCCCCCTCCGATCCCGCTCTCGGGGCGA
>CAJWOB010000061.1 GCA_913043885.1 uncultured Spirochaetaceae bacterium
AGTAGCCGCCAGCTCCGGTCGCCGCCACTGAGTGTGGCGGTCACCCGTCGCGCCCCCTCCAACATCCAGGTCGCAAGGCGGTTCGCGCCGGGCGAGTGGTCGGTCACCGGGGCGATGGCGATCACGGCAGCCGGGGGGGCGTCTGCCGTGAGGCTGCGCGCTTGGCGCCCGGTCGCAGGAAGCACCCCAGTTGCGCCCACCTCTGCCAACCACCCAGGTTCGCCGAACGCTACCAGGACTGGCTCGCCGTCCCACCATACCCGCGCCTGCAGACCCAGTCGCACGGACACCGCCGCCAGAGCTGCGACCCAATCGAGTTGAGTCCCGCTACGCGTAGTGAGCGTCTGGTCAACGGAGCGCAGCCGCAGCCCGTCATCGCCGCTGGCCGCGTGCACGTCGGCCCCTGCGGTGAGCGCCGCCAGCAGCGTGAGCGGCGAGGCGGAGGCATGCCAGCGCTGGTCGAGGACAACCGCATCGGGCCGGACCAACCAGGCAAGGGCGCTCAGGCGGGTGTCGCCCGCAGAGCTCGACGCCGGCAGCTCGAACCAGGGGCGGAACTCGGCGGCAGCGCGGGCAACGCGGCGGGCCGGGAGCTGCCCATCGGCAGCGGCACTCTCCAGAACGATGGTTGCCTGGCCGTGGCGCGGTAGCGCCGTCGTTGCGGCCCGCCGAGGCGGAGCGGGCGCGACCGCAAGTCGCCGGTCGAGGCGAGATGGCTCAGCAACGACCAGGCGGGCGGAGGAAGTGCCGCCAAAGCCGACGCCGAGCCGTTCGCCGGCATCCAGGCCAGCGGCGCCGATTTCGCGAAGCCGGACCGGTGGCCTGGCGCCCCGTTCCGCGTACCACGTCTCCAACGCTGGGTGGTAGCGAATCTCCTCTATCGCAAGCCGAGCCGCGATAGTGCCGTCCAGCTGGCGGCGGAGCGCGCGCTGCGCGCTGTCCACCACGGCGAACAGCTCGGCGGCGCCGGCGTCGAGCGGGTCGTCGGCGCGGGCCGCTTCCAGCTCGCGACGGGCTAGCGCGAACAGCTCGAGCGCGAGCTGAGGAAGCAGCAGCGCTTCGTATCGGTTGGCGGCGGTCGCCGCCGCATGGGCGAGCAGGGGAGTGTCCTGGACGGGGCGCTCTGCCGGGGTGTGGGAGAACAGGTGCGCGCGGCCGGTAGTCAGATCGTGGAGATAGAATGCCTGCGGATCGCCGAGGGAGGCGCGCAGCACGAACGCCGCCGGAAGGCGCCGGCGCGGCCGGGTGGGCAGTCGACCCATTCGCCACTGGACCCGCCCCAACGGGTCGAGCCTGATAATCGCGTTGCGGGAACCCAGCAGGGTCCCTCCGTCGGCGGTGACCGCCAGGGTCTGCACCGCCGCGAGCTCGGCGGCGGGGAGCTGAGGAGTCACGGAGTGCACCTCCCGCACGCCACTGGCTACCGGAGCCAGAACTCGCAGCCGGTGCTCGGCACCATCGAGGACCCAGAGGTTGCCGCTGCGGTCGAGCTCGGCGGCACCGGATTGCAGCGCCCCTACCGGCAGTTGCAGCTGGGCGGCGCCGGGCAGCAGGAACGCCACGTGGTCGGCGGTTACCGCTGCCACCGTGCCATCTGCTCCGATCAGCACGTGGGGCGTCGGTCCGGAGGGCGCCACACCAGCCATTGGGCGGAGCCTAGCCGCCGGATCGGCTACCTGGTGGTCTCCCACCCACACGCCGCCGGCGGCGTCGGCGATCGCCACGCGACCGTCGAGGAGACCGCGGATGTCCCGTACGACGGCCGGCGCAGGGAGGGCGATGGGCCGGGCGAGCGCTGCCGCGGTGGCGGGTACCGTGGCAAATCCCGGACCGCGGCGCACCACGTTGCCCCCTACGACCATGATGATGCCATCTACGGCGGTGCTGAGCGCTTGAACACCGGCACCGGCGGAGGAAGCCGCCAGAGGCGGAGCTTCTGCAGGAAGCGGGTCGCCCGGCGCCGACGCCACCGGCGACGAGCTGAGTGGCGCCGCGAGCGCACCAGCGGCAACCGGCGCCACCGCATTCCACGATCCCGGTGGCAGCAGGGAGGTGTGCGGTCGGCGTTCGCCGCTCGTCGACCGCACGGCCGAAATGACGCGGATCCAGCCGGGAAGCGGACCGGCGGTTACCGCGACTGCCAGGTCTCCGTCCGGCAGCGCATGGAGGGCCAGCATCTGTCCCACGGTGTGGGCCAGCGCCGCCGGGTCGACGCCCTCCAGATCGACGCTGACGTTCGGCGTGTGCCTCCCCGCGACCCGCTGTGAGGTCGAGTCCTGCGCAAGCAGCGGCGCGCTCGCCAAGAGACAGCCAGCCGCGAACCAGCGGCCCCACGCGGGGCGGCGTCTACGGCTACCCGTCTCGCCAGCCACGTGCCGCCAGCGCTCGCTCCGCAGCTGCGCGCTCGTCCCAGGTCTGCTCCCGACCGCCGGGGCCGATGATGGACGCCTCGTGACCCTTGCCCAGTAGCAGCACCTCGTCGCCGGGCTGCGCCAGATCAAGGGCGCGGCCGATGGCCTCTTCGCGGTCTGGCACCATCAGCAGCGTTTCCCCGACAACCTTACCGCTGCAGCCGGCGGCGATGTCCGCGGCAATGGCGGCGGGGTCCTCGTCGCGATCGTCCTCCTCGGTAAGGATGACGAGGTCGGCGAGGCGGTCGGCGATCTCGCCCTGCAGGCGGCGCTTCGCCACATCCCGCTCCCCGGCGGAGCCAAACACGACGATACGGCGTCCGCCAGCGGCGGCGTGGCCGCGGAGCATTGCCTCCATCTCGGCCGGGTTGTGCGCGTAGTCGACGACGACCCGGAACGGCTGGCCAGCTGCGATCTCGGTGGTGCGGCCCGGCGGAGTGGTGAGCCCGGCGATGCCATCGGCCACCTCATCCAGGCCGGCGCCGGTCAACCGCGCCACCGTCAGGACCGCGGCCGCGCAGTTGTCCAGGTCGAACGGGTAGCGGAGGTTGGCAGCGACGGTCAGTCGCGCGCCATCGAGGTGAATGTCGAACTCTGCGCCAGCTGCGGTGAACCGTGCGTTGGCAATCCGACAGTCGCCTTCGTCCCCAAACCAGGCGACCTGCGCAGCGGCCGCGGTCGCGGCGTGCACAAACGCGGCGGTGCGGCGCAGCTCGGTGTGCAGCACCGCCGGGGCCCCGGTTGGCAGGCGTGCCACCAGGCTCGCCTTCGCCGCCAGGTACGCCTCTGGCGTGCCGTGGAACTCGAGATGATCGTGGGAGACGTTGGTGACCACCGCCCCGTCGAAGGAGACGTCGTCGAGGCGGCGGGTCTGGGTAGACAGGCCGTGGGACGATGCCTCCACTACCGCCGCGTCGAGGTTGGCTGCGACCATCTCCGCCAGTAGCCGGTGCGTCAGCGGTGCCGGCGGCGTGGTTACGTGGATGCGATTCGGCGCAACGCCGCTTCCGGTGTCGACACCCGAGGTCGAGATGAGGCCGGCGGGAGTGCCGAGCGCGCCGAGCAGGTCGTGGATCATGCGGCAGGTGGTGGACTTGCCGGCGGTGCCGGTGACCCCTGCTACCCGGAGCCGACGACTCGGTTCTCCGGCAACCAGCGCCGCGGCCGCCGACAGCGCTGCTGATGGGTCGGCGACGCGGATCAGGCACGCGTCGTGGCCGCCGAGGGCGCCAAGCGTGGTGTTGGCGGCGGAGTGGGTGAGGGCGACGCAGACGCCGCGGGTAAGCGCATCGCCCAGGAAGCGCTCACCGTCGACGTGCTGGCCTTTCAGGGTGGCGAAAGCGCCGCCCGGCGCGACGGTGCGGCTGTCGTCGCTGATGTGAGAGATGGAGCGCTGGCGATGGTCGCCGACCACCGCCAGCGGCGCGAGCCGCTCGATGAGAGCGGCCACTGAGACGGGGACCGCGCTCACGCGCGGCCCCCTGTTCTGCCCGCCACCGGCGGCGGAAGTACCGCCGCTGGCAGCGGACCTGGGGTCGCTACCAGCGGACCCCGCCTACCGACTCCCCTGCTGGTCGTACAGGTAGTCGAAGAACTCAGCATCGGTGCTGAGCGTCTTCTGGAACTTGGGCAGCAGCGTGCGATAGGTCTCCACCGCCTTCCAGAAGGTGTAGAACTCCGGATCGCGGGTATAGGCGTCGGCGTAGATGGCGGCCGCCGATGCGTCCGCGTCACCCTTGATGACCTCCGCCTCGCGCCGCGCGCCGGAGAGAATGGTGTCCAGCTCGCGAGAGCGGGCACCGAGCCAGTCTGCTTTCTGACCCTCACCATCCGAACGGAACGCCTGAGCGATCTGCTGGCGGTCGGCGATCATGCGGCGATAGACACTCTCGGTGAGCTCATCGGAGTACTTGATCTGCCGAATGATTACGTCGATCAGGTCGATGCCGAGATCTGGGGTCAGCTTCTCGGCCTCCTGCAGCACCTCTTCCGACAACGCGGTGCGGCCCTTATCGATCGCCTCGTACTCGGTTTCCACGAACGTCGCTACGATCTCCGGGGCGGCCTCGTCGCCGAGTCCCTGCCCGGCGGTGGCGAACACGTTCACCCGATCGATCTCGTTGATGATGTCGGAGTTGCGCACCGCCTCGCGCAGCGGGTTACGCGCGATGATCTTGCGCACCTCGGAGTCGATGATCTGATCGAGTCGCGCCTGCGCCTCGTTCAGGGTCGTGACACGCTGATAGAACCGCTCGGGGTCCTCGATGCGCCAGCGGGCAGTTGCATCCACCAGGATGAACTGATTCTCCACGGTGGGGATGCGCTGCTCGGCGCCGTCCCACGACAGGATCTTGTTGGAGTACTCCTGCACCCGGTCTACCACCGGCGTCTTCAGCTTGAGTCCCGCCGTCTGTTCGACGCGCACGATGCGGCCGAACTGAATCAGGACTGCCTGCCTGCCCTCGCGCAGGATCCAGAATGGCCCCAGCGCGAGAAAGACGATGATGAAGAAGACGACGATGATGCCGATCGCTACGCCGCGCCTCACTGCGTCACCCCCTGAAAGGAGGGCACCAGGTTCTTGAGAGGAATGAAGTTGTCCAGGTTGCGGTCGATCAAGTCCGTGCCGTCGGCGCTCTTGAACACCTCTTCGAACATCTCGTAGTAGAGGCGAGATCGGGTGACCTGGGGCGCGCGCCGGTATTCGTCGTAGACGGCGACGAAGCGGGCGACGTCACCCTCGGCGCGGTTGACGCGCTCAGCGTGGTAACCCTGGGCCTCCTGGATGATCTGCTGCGCCTGACCGCGTGCCAGTGGAATCGCCTGGTTGAAGGCCTCTTTGCCCTCCTCGATGAAGCGGCTGCGGTCCTGGATCGCCTTGTTGACGTCCTCGAACGCGCTCTGTACCGCGCCCTTCGGCGGCACCACGTCGCGGAACTTGACCGCGGTGACGCTGACGCCGAGCCCGTAGGAGTCGTAGATTTCGTTCATCCGCTCGCGACCCAGAAACTCGACGTTCTCGCGCTCCTGGCTGATCACGTCGGCCACGGCGCGGTCGCCGATGAGCTCGTTGATCACCGACTGCGAGATGTCGCGGATGGTCTTCTCCTGATCATCGACGTTGAACAGGTAGTCCTTCGGTCGCAGGATCCGGTACTGGATCGACCACTCGGCGTCGACAATGTTCAGGTCGCCAGTGAGCATGACCGACTCGTTGGGGAAGTCCTCGGCCGAGAACACCGTCTGCACTCCCGGGCGATCGGTGCGATAGCCGAACTCCTCGGTCTTCACGACCTCGGTTTCGACGTTGATGTTCTGGTCGATGCCGTACGGGAGCTTGAAGTGCAGCCCCTCGTCCTCGGTCCGTAGGAACCGACCGAGGCGGAGCAGCACGGCGGTCTCGCGCTGGTCGACGATGTAGACACTGGTGAAAATGGTGATCGCCAGCAGCAGCAACCCACCGACAACCGCAACGGTGCGCGGATTGAAATTGCCGGCGGGGCGTTGCGGTGTCACGTCACGTTCTGACATAGCCCCTCCTATGAGTTGTTTGGGAGCCCTTTATTTGACGTATCTGTCAATTCGGGGTGGGCGCGCGCAGGAGCGCGGCAAATCTCGCTGAAAGTAGCGCGGCCCGCCTGCGTAGTCAACAAACCGGCCATCTGGCGCCGTGCGCGACTGGCGTCGAGCGACACACCCTGGCGTGAATACCCCTTTCAATATTTGATATCTAGTTTGACCTTCTTAAGGTGTATCAGTAATTAGTGGGTGATGACCACCACGAATGAATCGCTCGGCCCGTGCCCAGTATGCGGTGGCCAGCTGCATGTGGCGCAGTACCGCTGCGGTGACTGCGAGGTGGAGATCTCGGGGGCGTTTCGGCGCTGCGACCTGTGCAGCTTGCCAGCCGACCAGAAGCACTTCGTCGACGTCTTTCTGGAGTCGGAGGGCAACCTCCGCGCGGTGGAGCGTCGCCTCGGCATTTCCTATCCGACGGTCAAATCCCGTCTGGCGGCGGTGAACGCCCGCCTCGCCGAGTCGCGGCTCCGCGCCGAAGCGGAGTACGCCGCGGCGCCCGAAGAGTATGCCGATGCGGTACCGGCCGAGGCTCCGTCGCGCAACGCGCGACTGGCGCTCCTCGGGGACTTCAAGGCCGGCCGGCTGACCTTGGAAGAGACGGTGGCACTGCTGTGAGCGAGCCGAACGACACCGAGTCGCCAACTGCCGACGCCGCGGGCGGCGACCAGGTCGCTCACCGGATCCACGAGGCGGTCGAGCGCATCACCGTCGCGGCGCGCGTTGCCGATGTCCAGGTTGTGGTAGCTGAAGCGGCCAATGCCGAGGCGGCCAGTGTCGAAGCGGCCACCGACGCTGGCGCGCAGGCGACCCTGGTGTTCCTCGCCGACGACGAGAAGGGGGGAGGCTCTTTTGCTGACAGGTTCAGCGTCGAGCACGAAGGCGGGCACCTAGGCGTCGAGGAAGCCGAGGGTGACTGGTCCCGTGGCACGCTACGCATCGCGCTAGCACAACCGAGCGCCGCGGTCCGCATTCGCGCACGCGCCGGCGCCGTGGCGGTGAGCGGTTTGGAGGGCAACTTGGCGGTGCGGTCCCGCAACGGCGCCATCAACGCCGAACGATGTACCGGCAACCTCAAGCTGATGTGTGCCAACGGCTCCATCGAGGTCGCCCAGTGCAGCGCCGCACACGTCGAGCTGGCCTCTTCCAACGGCCGTATAACGATGGCCGATACCGAGCTGGGCGGCGGTACGGTGAAGACCGCGAACGGCCGCATCCGTCTGCAACTGCGACCTCGAGCCGCCGGCGGGGACCCGGGCGTGGCGGGACGAGAGGATGGCGGGCGGTTAACCGTCTACTCCGCAAACGGCGGCATCTCTCTGGCGGTACCCGAAGAGACCAGCACGCTGTTCAAGGTGCGGTCGCTGGGGCGGGTGCGCAACGACTTGCCAGTGCAGTCGGTGCAGTCGAGCGCCGGCATGACCGTGCTGAAGACCGGCAGCGGCGAGCCGCAGGGACAGCCGTTCGTCGTACTGATCAAGAATCTCAAGGGGAGGATAGAGCTGATGCGATACGTACATTTCGACCCGAGCGCCGAGGAGCACCGCAGCGACGACCTGGATGGCGACGACGAGTTCTTCGAAGAAGGGCAACCACATGGGGTGTGGTTCGATGTCGATTTCAGCGAGGAGCTGCCCAAGTTCATGCACGACGTGAAGCGCTTCGGCGCCAAGTTCGGCAACCTCGGTGAGGAGATCTCGCGCGAGATGCGCCACGCCTTCGCGTTCGGGCGCCGACAGCATCACGGGCCACGCGAGCAAGCCCGTCGTCAGACACGCGACACCTCTGCCGAGGTGGCGTCCGTCCTCGAGATGCTGAAAGAGGGTAAGATCACGGTCGAGGAGGCCGAGACGCTGATCGCGGCAATTCGGCGCTAGTGACCGGTTGGCACTAGCCGTAGAGCCGATCCCCCTCGGCCGGCTCGAGCCCGGCGACGAGCTGCTGCAGTCTGGCTTGTGGGCGGAGCTCAAGCGCCAGTTCGGCTGGGAGCCGCATGGCTTCCGCATCGAGGGGGCGCAGGGCGAGGAGTCAGAAGATAGGTACACCCTGCTGGCGCTGGCCCGTGGCACGCCGCTGGGCCGTCTGTTGTACGTGCCCTACGGGGTGCCACCGGCAACGCCGCTCCGCCCGCTGACCCGCGAGCTCAGCGCCACGGCGGCAGCCACCACAGTACGCTTCGACCTGAGCTGGGACGCGGCGACGACGGTGGACGGCGCCCGCAGGGCGGTGGCCGATGTGCAGCCGTCCACCACCGTGGTCGTCGGACTCGACGGCGACGACGACGCGCTACTGGCGGCAATGAAGTCCAAGACGCGCTACAACGTGCGCCTCGCCGAGCGCCGCGGGGTCTCGACGCGGGTCTACCCCGCCGCGGAGGCGCTCCAGGGGCCCCTCGATGCATGGACTGGGATGCATGCCGATACCGCTCGCCGGCACGGCATTACCGCTCACAGCGCCGCCTACTTTCGCACGCTGTTTCAGCTCGCGGCGTCCGCCGACGCCGCTGCCACACCGTCGGGCGACGCCGACCTGTTCCTTATCGAGGCATGGGGCGAAGGAGATCTGCTGGCGGGAATCGTTGTGAGCGTCTGCGGGCGCCAGGCGCGCTATCTGTACGGTGCCTCCAGCGAACGGCAGCGAAGCAGCATGCCCAATTACGCTTTGCAGTGGGCGGCGATGCGCCTCGCCAAACAGCGTGGCTGCTCTAGCTACGACCTGTTTGGCATCCCCCCCACCGCCGACCCCTCGCACCCCTGGCACGGGCTCTACCGGCTCAAGACCGGCTTCGGCGGCGAGGTGGTGCAACGGGCAGGCTGCTGGGATGTGCCAGGCGGCAGTTGGGGCTTTCGCATGATGCGCGCGGCGGAGCGGACCAGGAGTTGGTACTTCCACGCCCTGCGCCCGCGCCTGGCTCGCGCGCCGGCGACCCCGGCGGAGGGGAGCTAGTCGCTCACGGACGCGGTCGCCGCAAGGCGCGCGACCGCCGATTTGAAGCGACGGCCGCGGTCGAACTCGTTGGCGAACATGCCGAACGACGTGCACCCCGGCGAGAACAACACCGTCTCTCCGGCGGACGCGCGTCCCGCGGCGGTCGCGCCGCCAACGGCGGCGTCGAGAGCCGCCTCTAGGGTGTCGTAGGGGCCGGCACAGGGGACGCCAGCCTGCTCGAGCGCAGCCTGCAGCGCCGCCGTGGCCGAGCCGGCGAGCAGTACGGCGCGCACGCTGGCTGGGTCGATGGCAGCGAGTCCGTCGAACGCCAGGCCTTTGGCGCTGCCCCCGGCCAGTAGCGTGACCGGCCGCTCCACGGTGGCGAGCGCAGCGGCCGTTGCCTCCGGTACCGTGGCCGCCGAGTCGTTGATGTAGCGGATGCCTTCGAGCTCTCGGACCAGCTCCATGCGGTGTTCGATGCCGGCGAAGGCGGCCAGGGACCGGCGCGCGGCTGCAGGCGGTAGCCCCCACGCCAACACCGCCAGCCCGGCGGCTCCTATGTTCAGCAGGTTGTGCGCGCCCTGCAGGGTCGGGCGCTCGACCAATACGATCGCTTCCTCACCCGGGCTGGTTCGCACCCAGACGCGGCGGGTCCGCGCGTCCACCCAGGCGCCCACCCATGTGTCGCGTGCGGTGTCTGCCGTCGCCGTCGCCGCCACCTCGTAGCTCCGCGCCCCGTCGGGGGCTGTCAGCCAGCGGCGAGCGGAGCTGGTAAGGATGACGCACGGCGGGCGCATGTCCGCCTCCGGCGTCGTCGCAGTTGCCTGGCCGACGAAGTCCTCCAGCAGTCGCGCCTTGTCGGCCATATAGGTGGCCATGTCTGGGTAGCGATCCTGATGGTCGGCAAGCACCGCGGTGACGATCGCCACCTCGGGGTGAAGCGGACTCGGCGACGGAAGGTCGCCCAGTTGGAAGGAGGACAGCTCCAGCACCACCGTTGCGCCGGCCGGGAGCTGGTCGGCAAACACCAGCGGCGACACCGTGATGTTGCCACCCAGGGCGGTCCCCGGCTCGTGCGCCACCAGGGCGGCGTGGATGGCGCTGGCGGTGGTCGGCGGCGGGACCGGCGTCCTGCGCGGCAAGACGAAGTGGCTGGGCACGAACTTCCTCCGCGGCGTGCACATCACGGACGAGCTGGAGATCGGCGCGAAGGGCCGCCTGACGCTGATCGGCTG